>NZ_VRYY01000452.1 GCF_015731765.1 Nitratidesulfovibrio oxamicus | reverse complement strand
TGGGCGCCCTGGCCCCTCATGGCATGGTTCCGGACGGAGCCGCCCTGTCGGCAGGCGCGTCGGGCGTGGCAGGGCTGAGCGTGGCCGGTGCCGCGCCCGGCGCGGGCGGTCTGATCCGCTACCTGATCCTGCGTCCCTTCCTGCCGCGCATCGTGCGCATGGTATCCGCCTTTTTCCGCGCGCTGCCCTTCCTGCTCAAGGGGGGGCGTTCGCTGGCTTCCGGTCGTCTCAACGTGGACGTGCTGGACGCGGCGGCGCTGGGCATCTCTCTGGTACGGGGCGACTTCCGTTCCGTGGGGCTGATCACCGCGCTGTTCGCCGTGGGCGAGTTCCTGGAGGAATGGACCCGCAAGAAGTCGCGCGAAAGCCTGGCCGAAAGCCTGGCCGTGGACGTGGACACCGTGTGGGTGAAGCGCGGCGAGGCAGAGGTGCAGGTGCCCCTTTCCGCCCTTGCCGACGACGACCTCGTGGTGGTTCGCGCCGGTTCGTCCATCCCCGTGGACGGCGTGGTGGCCGAGGGCGAGGCCATGGTCAACCAGACCTCCATGACCGGCGAACCGCTGGCCGTGGCCCGGCGCGCCGGGGCCTCGGTGTACGCGGGCACCGTGGTGGAGGAAGGGCGGCTGGACATCCGGCCCACCGGCGTGGGGTCCGAGACCCGCATCAACCAGATCGTGGGCTTCATCGAACGGTCGGAAGCCCTGAAGGCCAACGTGCAGGGCAAGGCGGAACGCCTGGCCGACGCCATCGTGCCGTACAGCTTCCTGCTGGCGGGCGGGGTGTGGGCCGTCACCCGAGACGTGGCCCGCGCCGCGTCGGTGCTGCTGGTGGACTACTCGTGCGCCATCCGTCTGGCCACGCCCCTGGCCATCCTGACCGGCATGCGCGAAGGCGCGCACCATGGCGTGCTCATCAAGGGCGGTCGGTTCATCGAAGGGCTGGCGGGCGCGGATACCGTGGTCTTCGACAAGACGGGCACCCTCACCGAGGCGCGCCCCCGTGTGGCCGAGGTCATCTCGCTGAACGGGCACGGTCGCGACGACGTGCTGCGCCTTGCCGCCTGCCTTGAAGAGCATTTTCCCCATCCCGTGGCCCGCGCCGTGGTGCGCAAGGCCGAGCAGGAATCGCTGGATCATCAGGAAGAACACGCAGAGGTCGAATACGTGGTGGCCCACGGCATCGCCTCGCGCCTGCGCGGCAAGCGCGTGCTGGTGGGCAGCCGTCACTTCGTCCACGAGGACGAGGGCGTGCCCCTGGACGAATTCCTGCCCGTGATCAACGAATGGGCGGCCAAGGGCTATTCCATCCTGCACCTGGCCATCGGGGGCAAGCTGGCGGGCATCCTGTGCATAGAGGACCCGCTGCGGCCCGAGGCCGCCGAGGTGGTGCGCGGCCTGCGCGAGCAGGGCGTGAAGCGCATCATCATGCTGACCGGCGATGGGCCGGTGACGGCCGCAGCGGTGGCCAACGCCGTGGGCGTGGACGAATGGCGCGCCCAGGTGCTGCCCGCCGACAAGGCCGACATCGTGCGGCAGTTGCAGGCCGAGGGCGGCAAGGTGGTCATGGTGGGCGACGGCATCAACGATTCGCCCGCCCTGTCCGCCGCCGATGTGGGCGTTTCGCTGCGCGACGGGGCCGACCTTGCCCGCGAGGTGGCCGACGTGGTGCTTTCCGGCAACGACCTTGCGGAACTGCTGGTGGCGCGCCACCTGGCAAAGGCAACCCTGCGGCGCATCCATGTGAACTTCGGGTCCATCATGGGGCTGAATTCGGCCTTCATGGCCCTTGGCCTGGTGGGCCGGGCGCAGCCGGGCATGCTGGCCCTGCTGCACAACCTGACCACCGTGGGCGTGGCCCTGAACGCCATGCGGCCCATGCTGGGCAATGGCGCGTCGGAAGGGCGGCGCGGCGCGGAGCGCACGCCGGGGGTGATGGCGCTGCCCG
>NZ_VRYY01000451.1 GCF_015731765.1 Nitratidesulfovibrio oxamicus | reverse complement strand
CACCCGCGTGCCCGGCTGGGCAGTGCGCCCGTCCAGCAGCACGGCATGGGTCAGCCACAGGCGGCGGCGTGCGCGCAGGCCTGCGCCGGGTGTGAGAAGGGGGGGGATGGGGCCTGCCCCGTTAGCGGGCTGGTCCGTCCGGGACAGCCGCTGTGCCAGCAACTGCGGCAACAGCCGGGCCAGGGCGGCATCAAGCCGGACGCCGTCGTCTTCCGGTGCGATGCATGCCGCCCCGGCGTGCGCCTCAGCGTTCACCGGAGGGGGCCGCCAGCGCCCGTTCCGCCGTGGACATGGCGCCCACGCGCAACGGCACGGCCACCCGGAAGGTGGCGCCGTTGCCGGGTTCGCTTTCCACCCAAACCCGGCCTCCATGCGCGGTGGCGATGCGTTTGACGATGGTCAGCCCAAGGCCGGTGCTGGCCTCGCCCGCCGTGGGCCGCGCACTGAGCTTTTCGAACGAGTGGAACATGCGCTCGCGTTCTTCGGGCAGGATGCCGGGGCCTTCGTCCGCCACCTCGAACACCGCTTCCGCGCCCTCCACGCGCACCGCCACATTGATGCACGTCTGCGGCGGGGTGAATTTCACCGCGTTGCTCAAGAGGTTGTCGAACACTTGGGCCATGCGGCGCGGGTCGAACATGCACTGGGCGTGCTCGAGCTGCTTGTCGATGCGGATGTTCTTGGCGCTCGCCGCCAGGGAGGCAAAGGACAGCCGTTCCGCCGCCAGCACGGCCAGGTCGCCGGGGTGCAGCACCAGGTCCAGCCTGCCGCTTTCGATGACGGAGACGTCCAGCAGGTCGTTGACCAGTTGGAGCATCTCGTTGCTGGCCTGATGCATGGTGCCCAGCACGCTGCGCTGGTCGTCGGTCAGCGGCCCCAGCACCCCGTCCAGCAGCAGGCGGCTGAACCCCCGGATGCCGTTGATGGGGTTGCGCAGGTCGTGCGCGGCCATGCCCAGGAAGCGGTTCTTGACGTCGTTCAGCTCTACAAGGGT
Organism: Nitratidesulfovibrio oxamicus; assembly: GCF_015731765.1. GTDB lineage: Bacteria > Desulfobacterota > Desulfovibrionia > Desulfovibrionales > Desulfovibrionaceae > Cupidesulfovibrio > Cupidesulfovibrio oxamicus. The sequence goes on along the minus strand of NZ_VRYY01000451.1, from coordinate 953 downwards.
GCGGGCGCGTTCCACCGTTTCCACGTTCTGGAGCACGCGGCAGTAAAGTTCCTCGCGCAGGAAGGGCTTGGTGATGAAGTCGTCGGCGCCGTTCTTGATGAACTCCACGGTAAGCGGGCGTTCGGCGTGGACGGAAACGCCCATGATGGCCAGCGTCTCGCGCGGGTAGCGTTCGCGGATGCGGCGGGTCAGCTCCAGCCCGTCCATGTCGGGCATCATGAAATCGGTGATCACCAGCATCACGTCGGGGTTGCGCTCCAGCACGCGCAGGGCCGTGGGGCCGCCCGACGCCTCGTATACCTGGAACATGTAGCGGCGCAGCTCTTCCTTCATGAAGGTGCGCATGGAGGGCGAATCGTCCACCACCAGGATCTTGGCCGTGCGGTTGCGGTGCAGCCGGTCCACGGCGCGCACCACGTTGTCCACGGCGTGCTCGTCCTTGATGATGTAGTCGATGACGTCCTTGGAAAGGATGTAGCGGCGCGTGGTGTCGTCCAGGCGAGAGGTGAACACCAGCGACGGCACCTTGCGGGCGCGTGCCTGGTCCACCACTTCGCCGTCGGGGGCGTCGGGCAGGGTAAGGTCGAGGATGGCGAGGAACAGGTTGGAACCCTGCTCGTCCATTATGCGGACGGCCTCGGCGCACGTGCCCGCCGTGAGCACGGAAAAACCGAGCCGTTCGGCTATGCGCGTGCGCAGTTCGTCTGCGCTGGCGCGGCTGTCCTCGACAATGAGGATGAGCGGATGCGTCATGGTGCTCCGTGCGGGCGTGCTGGCTTGCCGGTCACCCGGGAAGGGAACGGCAGGGGCAGGGTGCGTCATTTCACACGGATTTGCAAGCACCCGCGCAGAGCCCGGACGCCATGGCCCGGCGGTGCATCCGCCAGGGCGGATGGCAGCGCAGGCGGCCACGCAGGGGATGTGCCGCACGCCAGCGCACGGCGCGCCCGCAT
>NZ_VRYY01000450.1 GCF_015731765.1 Nitratidesulfovibrio oxamicus | reverse complement strand
GACGCCGCCGCGCCGCTACCCGCCGCAAAGCCAGCCCGCGCCATCACCGGCAAGGTGCGCGGCGGGCGGCGCTGAACCGCCAGCCTCCGTTTCTTTTTCGCTACCTGCTGATTGCAACGCCGTGTTGACCGATGCGCGGCATACCGCATACAGTCCGTCATGACCTTGCGGAGGCCCGCAAGGCACCGCGCCTGGCGCGGGATTGTGGGAACTGCGGGGGAAGGGATTTCGCACATGCTCAGGCGCATGCGGTCTTTGCTCGGCCTTGCGGATGACGACCAGTCTTCCCGCGCCCCCTCTGCGGCCAGCGGCCAGGAGGGGGGAAAGGCGGCCCCGTTCCCCGGCGCGCGCTTCGCCCCGCCGACCGTTCAGGGTGGCGAGGCCTGCGGCCCTGTGCTGCTGGTGGCCCGACAGCCGGTGTTCGACGCCTCGGGAGAGGTGTGGGGCTACGAGCTGCTGTTCCGCAGTCCCGATTCTCCCGAACGTTGCAGGGGCGACGTGGACGCTGGCGTGGCCACCGCATCGGTCATTGCCGACGGCTTCGCCATGACCCGTCCGGCCCTTTGTCAGGGGCAGCGCCTGTTGGTGAACTTCGCGGAGGACATGCTTCTGGCGGGCACGCCGCGCATCCTGCCCGCCGACGTGTGCGGGGTGGAGGTGCTGGAAACGGTGCCCGCCACCGAGGAGGTGCTGCGGGCGATTTCCGGCCTCAAGTCCGAGGGCTACCTGATCGTTGTGGACGACTACGCGGGGCAGCCCGGCCTGGACGGACTGCTGGACCTGGCGGACATCGTCAAGATCGACGTGCTGGGCCGCCCGCTGGCGGAACTGGCCCGCGACGTGGCCGGTCTGCGCTCCCGCCAGTGCCGGTTGCTGGCGGAAAAGGTGGAAGACCTCGCCACGCACAGGCAGTGCGAGGCCCTGGGCTTCACGCTGTTCCAGGGGTTTTTCTTCAGCAGGCCGGAACTTGTGCACGGCAGGCGGCTGGACAGTTCGCAGGCGGCCAAGATGCGCCTTTTGGCCACCCTGGCCAACGAGGACGCGAACATCAAGGCCGCCACCGAGGTGGTCCGGTCCGACGCGGCCCTTTCGTACAAGCTGCTGCGCTACATCAATTCCGTGCACTTCGGGCTGCCGGTCAAGGTCACGTCCATCCAGCACGGCATCTCGCTGCTGGGCACGCGCAATCTGGTGCAGTGGCTGTGCGTCACCGTGCTTTCCGAATTCGACACCGGGCCCATGGCACGCGAAATCATCGCGGTTTCCGCCTTGCGCGCCAAGTTTCTGGAATTGTGCGCATCCCGCGTCTCGCTGCGGGCCGTACCCATGGGGGGGGTGCACGTGGCAACCGGACCAGTGGGAGCCGGTCAGGTGCGAACCGGCCAGGCCCAGCCCCCCGCCGCCCCCCGGCCCGCTCCGCAATCGGGGGCGCTGTTCATGCTCGGGTTGTTCTCGTTGCTGGAGCCACTGTTGTGCCTGCCCCTGACGGAACTGCTGCGCTCCCTGCCGTTGGTGGATGAACTGTCCGAGGCCCTTGCCGCGCACACCGGCCCCTACGCGCCGTGGCTTGAGTTGATGGAACATTACGAACGGGGCCGCTGGGACGATGTGCTGGTCAGCGGAGAGGCCATGGGCCTCACTCAGGCGGACCTGGCCGTGGCCTACGCGGGTGCGCTGGAATGGAGCGCCTTCTTTCACGACAGCCGGGAGTAGGAATGCAGCCCCTGGTCGCCACCATAGAAACGTCGCTGTTCGACATGTTCGAGGCCGGCCCCGGCCCGTCCAGTTCGCATACCATCGGCCCCATGAAGGCCGGACACGACTTTCGCAGCTTGTGCGCGGCCCTGCCGCCAGAGGTGCTGGCCCGCGCGGCGGACATCCGCGTGCGCCTGTTCGGCTCGCTGAGCGCCACCGGCGTGGGCCACGGCACAACCGGTGCGGTGCTGGCCGG
>NZ_VRYY01000449.1 GCF_015731765.1 Nitratidesulfovibrio oxamicus | reverse complement strand
ACCATGCCCGCACCGGCGACACCGCCACCTACCTGCGCGCCGTGCGCCCGCTGGTGATGCGCCTGTCCCTGGCCCTGTCCCACGCCTGGGCCACCCTGGACCACTTCCCCGACCTGGCCGCCCCCGGCGCGGAACTGCTGCACCGGGCCGAACTGCCCGCCGCCGCGCGCGAGTTGCACACCTTCTTCCGCAACCGCCATGTCGCCGGTTCACCCGACATGGAACCCGGCACGGAACTGCTGGCGGAGCTGTGGGCGGGCTTCGGCCTGCGTCTGGCCGACGGGCAGGAAGGAACAGGCAGGTTGACCGCACTACGGCCCGGCGACTAGTCCGCCGGCCTCCTCCCGCCGGGAAACGGCAGGAACCGGAATCCGCTCCCACGCATACGGAACCGGGGGGGGAACGGCCACGCGATGGCAACCACGCGGCAGTGATCGAAGGACACCACCCCCACCGCGCCTTCTTCCTGTCCGCGCCGCCTGCGCTCGGCACCAACCTCACGCTCCCTGCCGCTCCAGGCGGTGCATGCCCTTCCCCTTCGCCGCGTGAATACTTATAGTCCCGGCATTGCCCGGCGCCCCGCGCCCCACGCGCGGGGCCGAACCGCCAACGCGGCACGGCGCCACGTTGCTCCAAGGGCCCCCCTTCCCACTGCCCATACCGCCATTGCCTCCCATTACCTCACGGACACGGGAACCCCATGCGCAAGAAGATCATCATCGGCCTCGCCATTGCCCTCGCCGTGGCCCTGATTGCCGCCTACTTCCTGTCGCGGCGCGAAGGCCGCACCGAAATCACCCAGACCGCCACCGTCAGCCGGGCCACCGTGCGCAAGGTGCTGGACGCCACGGGCATCATCAAGCCCGAGGTGGGCGCCATCGTGAAGACCGGCACCCGGTTCACCGGCATCATCCGCACCATGCACGTCAAGGTGGGCGACGCGGTGAAGGCCGGGCAGATCATCGCCGAAATCGACGACCGCGAGCAGCGCGCCCAGCAGGACCAGGCCGAGGCCACCCTGCGCAAGACCCAGTCCGAGCTTGCCCGCGTGGAGGCCTCGTACCCCCTGCAAATCCGCGAGGCGGAAGCCCAGATGGCCGCCGCGCAGGCCGACTACGACTACGCAGTCCTGAACCTGAAGCGCCGCCGCACCCTGGTGGAGCAGGATCTGGACGCCCGCAACACCCTGGACGAGGCGAAGCAGCAGGCGGAAACCACCGGCAACATCCTGGCCGCGCGCAAGGCCACCCTTGACCGCCTGCAACGCGAATCGACGCTGGCCATCAAGACCGCGCGCGAAGCCGTGAAGGAGTCGCAGTCCGCGCTGCAGGCCACCAACGTGCGCCTGTCCTATTCGGTGATCCGCGCCCCTCTGGACGGCGTGGTCAGCGAGGTCACGGCACAGGGCGGCGAAACCGTGGTGGCGGGCTTTCAGGTGGCCAACCTGATCACCGTGCTGGACCCCACCCGGCTGGAAATGTGGATCTACGTGGACGAAACCGACGTGGGTCAGGTAACCCCCGGCATGTCCGTGGAATTCCGCGTGGATTCGCTGCCGGGCCGCACCTTTGGCGGCACGGTGAACCAGATCTACCCGCAGCCGGAGATTCGCGACAACATCGTGTATTACCGTGCGCTGGTGCGCCTTACCCCGCAGACCTCCACCGACCTGCGGCCCGAAATGACCACCCAGTGCCGCATCGTGGTGCAGCAGAAGGACAACGCGCTGGCCGTGCCCAACGAGGCCCTGAAATGGGTGGGCGGCGAGCAGGTGGTGTTCGTGCAGGACGGCGGGACCATCCGCCGGGTGCGACCGCGCATCGGCCTGGCCGGTGCCGAGACCAGCGAGGTGCTGGAAGGGCTGGCCGAAGGCGATGTGGTAGGCACCAGGGTGGTGCTGCCCACCTCGCGCGGCGGCGCGCGGCCCGAACAGGCGTCAGCGGGATCGGGCGGCCCCG
>NZ_VRYY01000448.1 GCF_015731765.1 Nitratidesulfovibrio oxamicus | reverse complement strand
GGTTGGGGGCGTGGGCGGCCTCGCGCGCGGGCAGGGCGCGGTGATGGGTGACCTGCCGCCCGAAGGGCGAGCCCAGCAGCGCGGTGATGTAGTCGCGTACGGGGTTGTCCGTGTCGTAGTGGAAGGAGGCGAGCGCCGCGGCGGGGGCGTCGGGAATAGCGGTGGTGTTGCGGGGCGATGACGCGGCGGCAGGCGCGACCGGGGCAGTGCCCTGCCTCGGCGTGCCCGTGAGATCGGGGGGACCTGTGAGATCGGGGCGATCGAGGGAATCGGGCGCGCCGGGTGTGCCGGACAGGCGGAAGTCTTCGGGGGCGTGGGGCATGGGCTGGGGGGTGCGCCCGGCAGGGCCGGGGGCGGGTTGCGAACGGAAGCGGAATGCGCGGAGGGCACGAGGGGCCTTGCCCCGACGTAGGGCAGGGTGGCGGGGTTGTCAACGTGGCCGGGGCAGTGAGGACAGTGAGCCGGGGGCAGTGGGGCCGGTATGGACTTGCGGGCAGCAGGTGCGAGGCTCCGCGGGAAAGAGGAGCAGGCAGGGCAGACGGCCCCCATTCCCGCAGACCGTTTCCGGCAGCATGTCGCCGTCGCAATATCGTCCTATGCGCGCGCGGTGTGCATGGGGCATGCAGCAGGCGGGATGCCGATATGCCCGCCGGAGATGCGCCAGACGCATGCCGGGTGCACGTCTGAGCGGACGCCAGCGTGCGCGTGCTTGTCGGGCATCAGGCATCCATCCAGTATCAGCCTGTACCGGGAGCCATGTCATGAGCCTGCTTTCGCTGCTGTTGTATTGCGTGGTGGTCACTTTCACGCCGGGGCCCACCAATGTCGTCATCCTGTCCATTGCCCATGGCGAGGGCACGCGCCGGGCGCTGGTGTTTTCCGCCGGGGCGGCGGCGGCCTTTGCGTTGATGCTGGCGGCATCCGCCGCGCTGAACAGCCTGCTGGCCGAATTGCTGCCGCTTGCCCAGCCGGTGCTGCAACTGGTGGGCGGGGCGTACATGCTGTACCTTGCGTGGAAGGTGTACGGCATGGACGTGGGAGCGGACGGAGGGCAGGCCGTGGGGGATGCCCCGGCGGGTCACACGGGCGGCGGCCCCGTCCCGCGTTCCGACCGGGCGCTGTTCGTCACCGGGTTCCTGATGCAGTTCGTGAATCCCAAGGTGGTCATGTTCACCCTGACGGTGATGCCCAGCTTTGTGGCGCTGGCCCAGGGGTCGCGCGGGGGCGTGGCCGCCGGGGTGGCGGCGGTGTCGGTGATAGGTTGGGCCGCCTTTGCCGCGTGGGTGGGGTTTGGCGCGCTGCTGCGCCGGTTCCTGTCGGCGTACCGGCGGGTGGTCAACGTGTTGATGGCCTTGTTTCTGGTGTACTGCGCGGTGGCCATGTCGGGCGTGCAGCAGGTGCTGGCCCATTGAAGGCGTGAGATTTCGATGGGTGGCGTGGTGAGCGGATGGGACGCGTGAGCACGGACGACAGGATTCGCCCCGGCGACGGTGACGGCGACAGCGGCGCTGCGAACCGCCCCGCCCTTTCCGGCGAGCGGTTCGTGTACCGCCGCGCGGCGGGGGTGACGGTGCTGTCCGCCACCATGACCCGCTTTGCCTACAGGCGGCACGCCCACGAGGAATACGCCCTGGGCGTGACGCAGCGGGGCATCCAGCAGTACCGGCTGAACGGCGCGCAACTGGCCTCGCACCGCAGCGGGGTGATGCTGTTTTCGCCGGAGCAGGCCCATGACGGCAACGCGGGCGACAGCAGCGGCATCGCCTACGTGATGGTCTACGTGCCGCCCGCCCTGTTCGCCGAGGCTGCCGGAAGGCCGGATGTGGTGCGCTTCGATGCGCCCATCGTGTATGACGCGCGGCTGGCGGCGGTGGTGCTGCGGTTGGCGCACGGCGCGCTGCTGGGCCGCGACGAGGCCTTGACTTCCGAGCGGCTGCTGCTGGCGGCGGGGCTGGCCACCA
>NZ_VRYY01000447.1 GCF_015731765.1 Nitratidesulfovibrio oxamicus | reverse complement strand
CGAGCGGGCAGGGCCCGGAACCGGCTTCACGCCGCCGGGGTGGGGCGCGCGCATGCTGGCCGCGCTGGGCACCGCCCTTGCGCGCACCCGAATGTGTCCACTTGCCTGTCCCCATCCCTGCCTTGTGCCGGGCGAGCTTCTGGCCTCGCCCGCAGAGGGCCGTGGGGCAAACGAACCGGTGCCGCCCGTTGTCGTTAACCCTGACGGGGAGAGCATTGAGGCGCTCCCCGTAGGCGCCTTTAACGCCAACACCGTTGTCGCCGCCGATGTTGCCGTCTTTTTGCGCGACGTTGTGGTGTCCCCTGGCGGCAGGATCATCCTCGACGTGCCCGGCCTGACCGTGCCTGCGGGGGAATTTCTGGCCGTGGTGGGACCCAACGGCGCGGGCAAGTCCACTCTGCTGGGGCTGGTCAACGGATTTGTCAGGCCGGGATTCATGAGGTCCGGTTCCGGCGCCGCCGTGGTGCTGGGACAGGACATGTGCGCGTCCGGCGCCTGGCGGGTGCGCCGCCGGGTGGCCCTGGTGGCCCAGATGACCGCCGTGGATCCGCGTCTGCCCATCAGCGTGCTGGAAACGGTGATGACTGGCGGCTATGGCCGGTTGGGGCTGTTGCGCAGGCCCGGGGCCGCGTTGCGCGCGCAGGCCCTGGCCAACATGGAGCGTACCGGCATCGCCCACCTCGCGCAGCGTCCGTTCGGCCAGTGCTCCGGCGGCGAGCGCCAGCGGGCGGCCATTGCCCGAGCCCTGACCCAGCAGCCGGACATCCTGTTGCTGGACGAGCCCACCTCCGCATTGGACTGGCATGCCCAGCGAGAGATCATGGCGCTGGTGACCTCCATTCACAGGGAGCGCGCGGCAGGCGCGGGGCCGCCATTGACCACCATCCTGATCACCCACGACCTGAACGCACTGGCTCCCCCGCCCGGCCCTCCCGGCTCGTCGGGTTCGTCCGACTCTCGTAACCAGCCTGGCCAGTTGGGCATGCCCGGCCAGTCTGGAGCATCGGCAGTGAACCGGGTGGCCTGCATGGCCGGGGGGCGCATCGTCTGGGCCGGCCCGCTGGAGCAGGCCCTGGATGCGGTGCGGCTGACGCAACTGTACGGCACGCCCATTTCGGTCATCGATCATCAGGGCAGGCCCGTGGTGCTGTTCTAGGAGGAGGCATGGACCTTTCGCTGCTGGATCACGCCTTCATGCGCCACGCGCTGGCCGCCGGTGCGCTTGCGGGCGTCGCCTGCGCCATGGCCGGGGTGTTCGCCGTGCTCATGCGGCTGACCTTCATCGGGGTATGTCTGGCCCATGCGGCCTTTGCCGGGGGGCTGACGGCCCTGGCCTTCGGTTTGCCCGCGCTGCCCGTGGCCCTGGCGGCCAGCATGGTTTCCGCGCTGGTCATCGGGCCGCTGGCCGACAAGGGCGAAATTTCGCCCGACACGGCGGTGGGGGTGGTGTTTTCCGCCATGATCGGCGTGGCCGTGCTGTGCATGGGGCTGATGCCCGGCCCCAAGACCGAGGCCCTGAACCTGTTCTGGGGGTCCATCCTTACCGTGCGTCAGGCCGATGTGTGGTTGCTGGCGGGAGTGGCGGGCATCGCCGTGCTGGGGGTGGCGCTGTTCTTCAAGGAAATCCAGGCCGTGGCCTGCCACCGCGCCGTGGCCGCCGCCGTGGGCATTCCCGCCACGGCGGTGTTCTACGCCATTCTGGTGCAGACCGGGCTGACGGTGACGGCCTGCCTGCCCAGCGTGGGGGGGCTGCTGGTGTACAGCCTGCTGGTCAGTCCGGCTGCGGCGGCCTACCAGCTGACCTACAGCCTGCGGCGCATGTTCCTGCTGGCCGGGTTGTTCGGGGCGGCGTCGGGCGTGGGCGGCGTGCTGCTGGCCTGGCACATGGACGTGCCCGCCGGGGCCGCCGTGGTGCTGCTGTCGTGCGCGCTGTTTCTGCTGGCCGCATGGCTCTCCCCCAAGCGGC
>NZ_VRYY01000446.1 GCF_015731765.1 Nitratidesulfovibrio oxamicus | reverse complement strand
CAAGCGGCAGGCCGGTCATGTCGGCCAGAAGGGCGATGGCGCGCGGGGCAAAGGCGGGGTGCGCGTTCAGCCCGGTGCCCACGGCGGTGCCGCCAAGGGCCAGGCGGCACAGGTGGGGCATGGCCGCGTCCAGCCCCTCCAGGCAGGCGTCCAACTGGGCCACCCAGCCGGACATCTCGTCGCCCAGGGTCAGGGGCACGGCGTCCTGCAGGTGGGTGCGGCCTATCTTCACGATGTCCGCGCAGGCGGCGGCCTTGGCGCGCAAGGCATCGCGCAGGTGGCGAACGCCGGGCAGCAGGTCGTCGCGCAGGGCCAGCGCGGCGGCAAGGTGCATGGCCGCCGGAAAGGCGTCGTTGGACGACTGGCAGCGGTTCACGTGGTCATTTGGATGGATTGGGGGCTGAATTGGGGGATGGACGGGCGGCTGAATGGCGTGCGTGGGCTGGACGCCGGAAGCTGCCCCGGCCTGCGCGGCTTCCGCCAGCAGTTGCGTGCCCCGGTTGGCCAGCACCTCGTTGACGTTCATGTTGGTCTGGGTGCCGCTGCCGGTCTGCCAGACGGAGAGCGGAAAATGGTCGTCGTGCAGGCCCGCCAGCACCTCGTCGGCGGCGCGGGCGATGGCCTCGGCCATATGCGGCAGGCCCGGCTGACTGGGCGGCGGCAGCAGGCCAAGGTCGCGGTTGACCAGCGCGGCGGCCTTCTTGATGCGCGCCAGCGCGTACACCACGGCCAGGGGCATGCGGTCCGCCCCGATGCGGAAATTGTCCAGCGAACGCTGGGTCTGCGCGCCCCACAGGCGGCCTTGCTCCACCTCCACAAGGCCCATGCTGTCCCGTTCCAGCCGGTGGCCGGGCCGGGGTGCGGGGGGGGCGGTGGTAGGTTGACCGGCGGCGGGTTGTCCGGGCCGGTTCGTCTGGTTCGGCATGTCCGGTAGATGGGGCTGGTCTGGCGTATCTGGCGGTTGGGGCATGCGGGCCTCCGTGAGTGTCGCGGGTGCGGGGCGGCTGCGATACCCCGTATCGTCCATCCTAGCGCCGCCCGCGCGCCCCTGTCCAGCCGGTGGGAAAATGAGGCCGATGCGTCCCCCCGATGCGCAGAATGCGCCTGATGCGTGGGGTGTGTCTGATGCGCAAGGTGCGCCGCATGTGGCAGACCGGTGCAGCAGACCGGCCAGTGCTGAGCCACGCGGCGGAAGGGTCTCGCGCGCCTGCCGATCCGGCGGGCATGGCGGAGCCGACGGATAGGGCGGACCCGGTGGCTCCGGCGGGCCAGCCCAGCCCTCAGCACTGCCCTGCATGCGCATTGCGGTTGCGAGTCCGGCAGACTCCCCACCCCTGCGTGCGCCGTACCCGGCGGGGTGCGTATTTCCCCCATCCGCTCGGTTTCCCCTTGCGGAAATGACCGCATTTGCTTCAATACATACAGTTGCACCGTACCGCAGCCCGGGCGCGCAGATGCGTTCGGGCGCACACCGGGAACCCCGGCGTCCCGGCACGGTTGCCAGGCCCGGCGCAGACGCCGGGCCTGTCGTCAGCGATGCCGACTGGCGCAGGCTGCGTCCTGCCCACGCCACCCGGGCACGGCGAAGATTTCGGAACGAGGCATCCATGCGCGCGGTTTCCGTCACCCTGGTCACCTACACCTACGACGACCACGAACTGGTCCGGGGTCTGCTGTCGTCCGTCACCGGATGGACGGCCATGCCTTCGGCCATCGTGGTCATCGACGACGGCTCGGCGCAGCCCTTCACGCCGGACCTGCCGGAAGAGGTGACCCGGCGCCTGCCCGACATAGAGGTGGTGCGCGTGCCGGAAAACAGGGGCAATACGCACGCCCGCGCGCTGGGGGCGGCCCGCGCCACCACCCGGTTCATCCTTTCGGTGGATGCGGATATCCGCTTTCCCGCGCACTGGCTGGCGGTGTGCCTGCCCGCCGCGGCCCGGCCCGGCGTGGGCATGGCGGGCACC
>NZ_VRYY01000445.1 GCF_015731765.1 Nitratidesulfovibrio oxamicus | reverse complement strand
CGCTCGATGTGGCGCACCGCCGTCTCGTCGCCTGGGGCCACCAGGGTCATGGCCGTGCCCGCGCGGGCGGCGCGACCGGTGCGACCGATGCGGTGGATGTAGGCGTCCGCCGTGGCGGGCACGTCGTAGTTCACCACATGGGTCACCCGCGAAATGTCCAGTCCGCGCGCGGCCACGTCGGTGGCCACCAGCACGGCGTAGCGCCCGGTGCGAAACCCGTCCAGGGTCGCCTGCCGCCGCCGCTGCGAAAGCTTGCCTTGCAGGCACCCCACGTGCAACCCGGTGGAGGCCAGTTGCTGCCACAGGCGGCGCGCCCCGTGCCGGGTACGCACGAACACCAGCACCGCACCGGCCAGGGGTTCATCCTCGATGGCGTGCAGGGACGGATGGCCGCCGCCCCTGCCCCCGGAGGAAACGGCATCGCCGCCAGTGTCGGGGGCGTCGTCAATTCCATCAGCAACGCCGCCAATGCCTTCCGGAAATTCGGTCGCATGGGTCGCGCCAGCATGCGCCGCAACGCCGGACAGCAGCCGGGCGCGCAGCATGGCCTTCAGCAGCGGGGTCTTGAGGTGGGCGGGTACAGGGTACAGGGCATGGTCCACGGTGGCCGCCGGTGCCTGCGCGTCCACGCTGACGGTCACGGGGTCGCGCAGGGCATCGCCCGCCAGCCCTTGCACGGCCTGCGGCAAGGTGGCGGAAAACAGCATGCGCTGGCACCGCGCGGGTACGGCGGCCAGCAACGCGCGCACGTCGGCCAGAAAGCCCAGTTCGAACAGCGAATCACCCTCGTCCAGCACCAGCACGTCAAGGGCGGATAAATCCAGGTTGCCGCGCCGCAGGTGGTCCAGCAGCCGACCGGGACAGGCCACCACGATCTCCACCCCGGTGCGCAGCCGCAGGGCCTGCGGCATGATGCCCACCCCGCCGTAGATGGTGGTGGAACGCAGGCGGGTCATGGCTCCCAGCCGCCGGATATGGTCGTGGATCTGCTCGGCCAGTTCGCGCGTGGGGGCCACCACCAGCGCCCGCACCTGCCCGCGCGGGCCTTCCAGCAGTCGTTGCAGCAACGGCAACGCATAGGCGGCGGTCTTGCCCGTGCCGGTGGCGGCCAGGGCCAGCACGTCGCACCCGGACAACGCGGCGGGAATGGCCCGGCGCTGCACGGGGGTGGGCAGATGATAGCCCATGCTTTCCACCCCGGCCAGCAGGCGGGCGTCAAGGGGCAGTTCGGCGAAGGTCACGGCGGAAACACTCCGGAATGGCCGGGGGCCGGGCTGTTCGGACACGGAACGCGGAACGCGGATCCGCAACGCCGGGTGATACTACGTTGCCCCGGCGACCGTGGCAATGCCGGGAAACGCCCGGACGCGCTATCCGCCCATGCCTCGCGCGTCGTCCTGCCCGGCTCCCCCGCCCCCCAGCCGCCTGCCTGCCAACTGGACATGGCGCGCCCGGCATGGAACACTGCGCCTTCCGTTTTCCGGCCACCGCAGCCGCCACGCCAACCGCCCCGGAGTTTCCATGCTCGACCTGCTGTACCGTTTCGGCATCACCCCGCGCCGCCTGGCCACGGAATTTCCCCTGCCCGGCAGCCCGGAACGCTGCCTGAGCCGCACGGCGGTGCAGGGCGATGACGGACGGCTGTGGATGCTGGAACGGCTGGCCCCGGCGCAGGCACCCCGGCGAGAAGCCATGGGCGACCTGCTGGCGCAACTGGCGGACCCGGCAGTGTCCGACCCGGAACTGGCCACGCTGGTGCCCGCGTACCTGCCGGTGGAGGATGGCGACCTGCGACATGTGCTGAAGGCGGACTCCCCGCCCCACGCCGGGTACTGGCAGCTTTCGCCCTTCGTGCCCGGAGCGGAGCCGCCCCGCCCCGACTACCTTGACCACGGCTGGCGCGGACGCGCGGTGGCCGTCCTGTTGCTGGCCCTGCACCGGGCCGGGGACAACCTGCCCGCCGGGCTGCC
>NZ_VRYY01000444.1 GCF_015731765.1 Nitratidesulfovibrio oxamicus | reverse complement strand
CGACAGCGCGGCTGCGGCACGCACCCGCGCCGCCGAGGGGGCCGGGTCGGTGACGCGGCTGGTGGACGCCATCAGCGCCATCCGGGGCCGCACCGAGGAACTGGAGTCGTTCATGGGCGACCTTGGCCAGCGCACCGATGCGGTGGGCAACGTGCTGGGCGTCATCAGCGACATTGCCGACCAGACCAACCTGCTGGCCCTGAACGCGGCCATCGAGGCGGCGCGCGCCGGTGACGCGGGGCGGGGCTTTGCCGTGGTGGCGGACGAAGTGCGCAAGCTGGCCGAAAAGACCATGCAGGCCACGCACGAGGTGGGCAACGCCATCCGGGCCATTCAGGACGGGGCGGCGCGCTCCATCGACGGCGCCCGACAGGCGGGCGAGGCGGTGCGCGAATCGGTGGGGCTGGCCCGCGAATCGGGCGATACCCTGGACCGCATCGTGACCATCGTAACCGGCACCGCCGACCGGGTGGGCTCCATCGCCGCCGCCGCAGAGCAGCAGTCCGCCGCCAGCGAACAGGTGGGGCGCGCCGTGGGCGAGGTGAACCAGGTGGCCGCGCGCACCGCCGAAGGCATGGAACGGGCCGAGGCCGCCATTTCCGGCCTGGCCGCTCAGGCCGAGGAGTTGCAGCGGCTTATCTCCGCCCTGCGCGAGGAATAGCGCCAAGGTGTCCTTTTGCCCGTTGGCGGTCCCAAACATCACCAACCATGGCTTTGCTGTCCTTGACCGTGAGACTCGCGCTGCGCGCTCGCCAAACGGCTGAGGCACGCTCCCTCACGGCAGATCCGCTTTCCTTGCCAGCGGGCAAGAACCCTACTTTGGCGTCCAATCCCGCGCCTTGGCCATTCAACAATATCCTGCAAACAACAGCCCCCGCGAAGCGAGACCTCGCGGGGGCTGTCATGTTCAGAAATGGCGGCCCGTCCCATGCGATTCGAGGGGGGTGGAGGCGCTTCTGCGCAACGTGGCCGCTCAGGCCTTGTCGCCGGACGTGGCCTTGGCCGGAGCGGCAGCGGCATCCCCGCCCGACGCCACATCCTCACTGCCCCCCTCGCCTGCCTGTCCGGAGCCATCGGCCATCGTGGCCTCCAGGCCAGGTTCCTTCTCCTCCTCGCCCGTATCCCAGGCCCGTCTCCGCGCCGCGAACAGTCCGGCCTTGGCGGCGATGTCCGCATGCGGGCCGAACACGTAGGTGACGTCGCCCGCCATCAGGCGCAACGTGCCGTCGGGGTTGGGCAGCACTTCCTCGCCGCGTTTCACCGCCACCAGGGTCAGCCCGTGCAGGCGGCGCAGGTCGGCCTGTTGCAGGGTCGTGCCGTCCAGCATGCAGCCGGGTTCCACGGTCATGGCGCTCAGGTCGAAGTCGGTGAAGTAGGTGGACAAGGCGGCCAGCGGCTCGGTGCGGATGTCCACCTGGCGCAGCATGTCGTAGCTTTCGGTGCGCACTTCCTCCACAAAGCGTTCTATCTCGGCGCGCGGCACAAGATAGCGGCTCATGACCCGGGTGAAGATTTCCACCGAGGTTTCGAACTCCTCGGGGATCACGTCGTTGGCCCCCAGGTCGCGCAGTGCCGCAATTTCGCTGATGAACCGGGTGCGCACAACGATGTGCAGCGAAGGGTTCAGCTTGCGGGCCGTGTCGGTGATGCTGCGCACGGCGGCAGGGTCGGAAATGACGATGGCCAGCACCCGAGCCGCGCATGCGCCCCCGTGTTCCAGCACCGCGATGTGCGAGGCGTCGCCGTAGGCAATGGGCTCGCCCTTGGCGGCAAAGGTGCGCACCGTGTCGGGGTTCATTTCCAGGATGGTGTAGTCGATGCCCGCCGCCTTGGCCGCGCGGGCCAGGTGCCGCCCGCCGATGCCGAAGCCCACGATGATCAGGTGATTGGTCAGGTTCATGCCGCAGTGCGCGCCGCCCGCCTCTTCCGCCGCCGCATCTTCCCCGCGCCGGGCCAGCCGTGCCCCGGCGGGCAGCAG
>NZ_VRYY01000443.1 GCF_015731765.1 Nitratidesulfovibrio oxamicus | reverse complement strand
GCCAAGGACGGCGGCTGGAGGTGGATGCTGGCGCGGGGCCGCGTGCTGGCCCGGCGCGAGGACGGTTCTCCCGCGCGGGTGGTGGGCACGCACATGGACATCACCGCCGCCGTCAGCCAGCGGCTGGCCCTGGGCCGCAGCGAGGAACTGTTCCGGGGCATCTTCAGCACCGCATCCGTGGGCATCGTGCTGCTGGACCGCTTCGGCCTGCTGGTGCGCGTCAACGATGCCTGCGCGCGCATGCTGGGCTACGACACCGACGAGATGCGCGGCCAGCACTTCAGCCGGTTCATGCACGACGATGAAACCCCCCTGGCCGCCACCACCCTGACCGGCCTGCTGGACCGCACCCTTGCCGCCAGCCGCCTGCAACACCGCCTGCGCAGCAAGGACGGCGGCTACCTGTGGACCGACATCAGCGCTTCGCCGCTGGAAGGACCCAACGGCGAGGTGGAAGCGGCCCTGGCCATCATCGTGGACATCAACGAGCAACGCGTGGCCCAGCAGGCTCAGGAAGACAGCGAGCGGCGCTACCGTGCCCTGTTCGAGAACGCCCAGGTGGGCATTTTCCGCACCCGCATTTCCGACGGCAGATTTCTGGAAGCCAATAGCCGGATCATTGAAATGTACGGCTGGCAGGACCGTGCGGAATTCATGGAAAAGATGCGTTCCACCGAATGGTACGTGGACCCCGGGGCTCGCGGCCGCATGGTGACCACGCTGCTGCGCCAGGGGGAATTCCGCAACATCGAGGCGGAAATGCGTCGCCGCGACGGCAGCACGGTGTGGTTCGAGTATTCCGGCAAGCTGGACGGCGACACCGTCATCGGCGTGGCCCAGGACGTCACCCAGCGCCGGGCTGCGGAAGCGGCGCGCCAGCGGTCCGAGGCGCACTACCGGTTGCTGTTCGAGGCCGCCGCCGACGCCATCTTCCTGCACGACCCGGAGGGGAACTTCCTGGACGTGAACGAGGTGGCCTGCCGCCGCCTGGGCTACACCCGGAGCGAACTGCTGGGCATGACCCCGCAGGACCTGGACGCCGAGGAGTTCGCCCAACTGGTCGAGGGTCGCATCCGACAACTGCGCGAGGAAGGGTCGCTGACCTTCGAATCGGCCCACCGCACCCGCAACGGCACGGTCCTGCCCGTGGAAATCCACGCCAAGCTGCTCGATTTCGACGGCAAGCCCGTGGTGCTCAGCATCGCGCGGGACATCACCGACCGCAAGCGGCTGGAACAGGCCCTGATGCGCGAGGCCACCACCGACCCGCTGACGGGCATCCGCAACCGGCGGCAATTCTTCGTGGACGCGGAACGCGAGATGGGCCGTGCCGTGCGCTACGGTCGCCCGCTGGCCGTGCTGATGCTGGACCTCGACCGCTTCAAGCGCGTCAACGACCGCTTCGGCCACCACGCGGGAGATGCCGTGCTGCTGGGGTGCGTGCAGGCCTGCCAGCAGGCCCTGCGCGATACCGACATCCTGGGGCGGCTGGGCGGGGAGGAATTTGCTGCGGTGCTGCTGGAAACGGACCTGAACGATGCGCTGATCGCCGCCGAGCGGCTGCGCAAGGCCGTGGAGGAAATGGACGTGCCGTTCAGCGGGCAGCGGTTGCGTTGCACGGTCAGCATCGGTCTGGCCCTGCGGGGGCCGGAGGACAGCACGCTGGACGACATCCTGCGCCGGGCGGATTCGGCGCTGTATGCCGCCAAGGAGGCGGGCCGCAACCGGGTGATGCTGGCGCGCGCCGTCAACGGCGGGGCGGAGGACCAGAACCGCCGCTGGAGCAGCGGCGGGGTGCAGCACAGCGGGGACTGACTGCCAGGCCCTGTCCCCTGGGGGGCCGGGCCGTCAGGCCGGGCGCGGGAGGGAGATGACGCGGCAATGCTGGACGGGCGCTTTCCGGAGGGTTTCCGGAAGGCGCCCGTTGCGTTGTTGACGGAGCGGGCGTGCGGGCTGGCGCAGCGGCTGCGTCGCCGGCAGCGGGGGACCGTGGCGC
>NZ_VRYY01000453.1 GCF_015731765.1 Nitratidesulfovibrio oxamicus | reverse complement strand
ACGGCGCAGGCCGGTCAGGCCGACGCGGACCCGGATTCGCCTGCCGTTGCCGCGCCGCCTTCCGCCTTGCCCTCCGCTCCGCTGTCGCGCGAGGGCATCGTGGGCAACAGCCCGGCCCTTGACGCCGCGCTGGAACTGATGGCCGAGGCGGCGGCCAGTTCGGTCAACGTGCTGGTTCTGGGCGAAACAGGCACCGGCAAGGAACTGTTCGCCCGCGCGGTGCACCGCAACAGCGCGCGGGCGGCGGGTCCGTTCGTCACCCTGGACTGTGCGTCGCTGACCGAAAACCTGGTGGAAAGCCAGCTCTTCGGCCATGTGCGCGGGGCCTTCACCGGCGCGGACCGCAGCCGCGACGGGCTGTTGCGCCTGGCCCACGGGGGTACGCTGTTTCTGGATGAAATGGGCGACCTGCCCCTGTCCATCCAGGGGGCCTTCCTGCGGGCGCTGGAACTGCGGCGCTTTCGCCCCGTTGGCGCCAGCAGGGAGGTGGAGAGCGACTTCCGCCTGGTGGCGGCCACCAACAAGGACCTGCACGAAATGGTGCGACTGGACATGTTCCGCAGCGACCTGCTGTACCGGTTGCGCGGCCTGACCATCACCCTGCCTCCGCTGCGTGAGCGCACGGAAGACCTGCCGGAGTTGTGCGCCTGGGCGGTGGACCGGTTCTGCCAGCGGCACGACCTGCCCCCCAAGTTTCCCGCCGAGGACTTTCTGGAAACCGTGGAGAGCTACCCCTGGCCGGGCAACGTGCGCGAACTGGTGCACGCCGTGGAGCGCGCCTGCGCCGCCGCGCGCGACGAGACAACCCTGTACGCGCGGCAGTTGCCCACGGAAATCCGGGTGCGGGTGGCCCGTGACAGAATGGATGGACATGCGGCGGGCCTTACTGGCCTGACGGGGCCGGTGAGCCTGACGGAGCCGACCAACGTTCCCCCCCTGCCCAGACAAACCAGACAGGCCAGACAGACCAGACAGGCCGGGCAGGCCGGGCACGTTGGCCAAGCTGGCCACGCAAGTTGGTCAGGCATGGCCGGGGGCGCGACCACGCCCCCCGCACCTGTTGCGGCAGAGGGGGGGGCGGCGGCCTCCATGGCGGGCGCCCCTTCCGGTGCCGCGCACGGGTGGCCGCGACACGCCACAGACGCTGTCCCGATACCGGAATGGTCCGCCGCCCGCGCATCCTCACTGCATGATCCGGCCGGATTGCAGGACCAGGCCGGAGCGGGGGACATTGCCGCACCATGGGCAGTACCCGGAGCAGCAACCATGCGGGAACAGGCGGTCATCGACCAGCGGGGCTTCGCACCGGGCGCTACCCCGCCCACCCTGCGCGCCCACAAGGCCGACGCGGAACGAGCCTACGTGATCCGCATGCTGGCCCACTGTCACGGCGACATTCGCGAGGCGGCACGGCTGGCCGACGTTTCGCGCGGGCACTTTTACGAACTGCTGAAGAAGCACGATCTCGGAAAGACCGACTGACGACAACGCACCTGACTGGCGGCTGGCCGTGCTGGCGGGTGGCCTGCCCGGCAGGCCGAACGCCCAGCCCCTTCGCCGAATATGCATGCCGCGCCATGCCCGCCATCCGGGCAGGCGCGGCTTTTCATGTTTTTCCGCCTCTCCCCCGCCCCCACCTCAACGACGACAAGCCCCCTTTCCGGCGCGGAGCGGGCAACCGGAAAGGGGGCAACACGGAGCCTGCCACGAGTGGGGGGAACCCGTGACCATTCTACGTTACGAACAACGGCGTCAGGCTACCATTATTTTTGCATCTTTCTCATGGACAGACTTTCGATGCGGAAATATCGCCAAACCACCCCGAAAATTCTTGCACGGGACACCATGCAGAACATGCGCAATGCGCACACCGTTCCGTAACACACTTCCGCATGGCGACAGGCGTCCTTTTTCCGACAGATGAGACTGGGGCTCCATGCTCCGATCCTTCGCGCATCCCAGCCTCTTGCCGAACACGAACCATGCGCCCCGTTGCTTGATCGATCAACTGCGAATCGTGCTCCATCCCGCCAGGCTGAACGACAAGTTCTTCCCAAAAACCTTCGTGCGTTGCAACTAATCCTATTGCGCATGACGACCCAAACAATGTAGTGTGGAGTGCAGTATCGTTGCAAAAGCAGAAAGTGCGGGTTTACCCGCGCCATGTTTTCGGAATCACTACGCGCTCTCCGATCCGCGTGCACGGTGGGGGGCCCAACGAGGAGGACTGTCATGAAGGAAAGGAAATCGCAAAAGCGGCGCTGGCTCGCGTTCTGCGCGCTGGCCGCCGTGCTGGGGCTTGCGATCGGGGTTCCGGCGCAAGCGCAGGAAGTGACGCTGAAAGACTCAGTCGTCAATACCCTTGAAACGCATCCTCGCCTCAAGGCCTTCCAGGAAAACCGCCAGGCCGCCGAACACGACGTTGACCGCGCGCGTGCCGGCTGGTTCCCGCGCCTTGACGTGCGTGGCGGCGTGGGCGTGGAACAGTACAACGACCGTTCCACCCGCGCCACCAACAACGAAAACGACTGGTACGACCGCAGCGAAGGTTCGGTGACTCTCAGCCAGACCATCTGGGACGGCCTTGCCACCGCCAGCCGCGTGGACATCAACACGAACAAGCTCGGGTCGGTGGACAACCGCCTCATCGACAACGCCGAAGCCCTTGGCCTGGACGCCGTGCTCGCGCACATCGAAGTGCTGCGCCAGCGCGAAATCGTCCGTCTGTCCGAGATCAACGTGCAGCAGCACGAGTCCATCCTGGGTTCGCAGCAGGAACGTTCGCGCATGGGCGCGGCCAGCGTTTCCGACGTTACCCAGACCCAGGGCCGTTTGGCCCGCGCCCAGTCGACCCTGACCGAAGCGCGCGCCGCCCTGCAGGTGGCCGAAGCCGCCTACCTGCGCCTGACCGGCAAGGTCGTGCCCGAAACCCTGGGCCCGGCGGAAGCGCCCACGGCTACCCCGCCCAGCGCCGACGCCGCCCTGGTCGACAGCCAGTCCAGCAACCCCAAGGTGCAGGCGTTGATTTCCGACGTACGCACCTCTGAAGCGGAAATCGACCTTGCCAAGTCCGGCTACCACCCCGTGATCTACGCGGAAGTGGGGCCCACCTACAAGGACCAGGTGGAAAGCAGCCGTGACCATGAATGGGGCACCGCCGCCATGCTGCGCATGAGCTGGAACCTGTTCAACGGCGGCGCCGACGTGGCCGCGGTGAAGGGTGCTTCCGCCCGTTCGCGCCAGAGCCGCCAGGAACTGCAGAACCAGATCGACGAACTGGGCCGCGAAACCCGCTCCACCTGGAGCCAGATGCTGTCCGCCCGCGAACAGCAACGCTACTTCCAGTCTGCCATCGACTACAACGTGCAGACCCGTGACGCGTACATGCAGCAGTTCCTGGTGGGCCAGCGCAGCCTGCTGGACGTGCTGGACGCCGAAAACGAACTGTACAGCTCTTCCATTCAGGAAGTGACCTCGCGCATGAACGATGCCGGCGCCCAGTACCGCCTGCTGGCCCTTGGCGGCAAGCTGCTGGAAAGCCTGGGCATCGACCGCGACGCCCTGCGCAAGCCCACCGCGCAATAGCCGCTCCCGCAGAGAACGGCATACCCGAAGGGGCCGGTCCGAAGGACCGGCCCCTTTTTGCGTGGGCGAATGCGGGGTGGCGCGAAAACGGATGGAGGGCGACGGGTACGGTGCCGTGCGCATGCCCGCATCAAGGCAAGGGGCCGTCCCACGATCCCGCAATGCAGACCCCGAACGCAACCGGGCAATCCGCCACCGCATGGCGGCATCGCATGACGCCAGCGGCAGTAATGTTTGCCCACCACGGGCCATCTACATCCCCCCTGTATTGCCCGCGTTCCTCCCACGCCCGGCGCGGTCCGCCAAACACCACGTCCCCCCGCCGCGTGGGGCATGCACGCCGCGCGCAAGGCGATGCCTGCCGCGCACCTTCCGGAATGTCTGATTGGGCATGCCCCCCTGCGCATCGCCGCCGCCACGCGTCACACCCTAGCTCCGCGCGGCAGCCACCGGAAGGCCAGCGCCACCACCACTCGGCAGCCGAGGCCTACGGGTCTGGGTGGGCTGGCAGGAGCCATGGATGGCGCACACGGGCCATCGCCGGAAAAGGGGGCGGATATTCTGGAGTACTGGGCTGGCTGGGGGGCACAAGGTCAAGAACGCCGCAACCATGCCGCGCCGCTACAGCCCGCACCACGCAAGACGCCCCGGCCAAGGCCGGGGCGTCCGTGTGTTCAAGGTCTGCCGCCGGGGGCGGCGCGCCGGTTAGCTGTTTTCGGTGATGATCTTGTTGTTCAGGATGTGCTGTTCGATGTCGGCCAGCGAGTTGTGCTCAAGGGCGCCCTGCAAGGTCACTTGTTGCACAGCCCCGCCATGGTGCAGGGTAAGCACCGCATCATTACCGGAAGCCGCCAGGTTGCCGCTGGTAATCAGGTTGGTGCTTATGCCGTTGGAACTGTCGCCATCGCTGTCGAGCAGCACATCGGCGAAGCGAAGCACATCGTTCTCGCCGAAAGGCCCCGCACCCGGCTTGAAGTCGGTCACCACATCCGCTGCGCCCGACGTGAAGTCCTCCGCGTTCCACACGAAGGTGTCGGCGTCGCCACCACCACTCAGGGTGTCCGTACCCTGACCACCAACGAGGATGTCATTGCCAGCATCGCCGTAGATGGTGTCGTTACCGGCATTGCCGTGCAGGATGTCGTTACCGGCGTTGCCGTGGATGATGTCATCGCCGTAGTTGCCGAAGATGACGTCGTCGCCGTTGCCGCCGTTCAGGGTGTCACCGCCGGTGCCGCCCAGATGGAAGTCGTTGGTGTTGCCGACGCCGGACCAGTTCTCGGCGGTGGCCGAGAGGTGCGCGGGCGTATCGCCGATGTGCACGTTGAGGGTTGCGTAGTCGCTGTCGGAGGTGCCGGTCAGCTTGTACACGAAGGCATCGTCGTTCCCGACCGCAGTACCCGCGTTGGCGTGGTATTCGTACTGGCCGAAGGCGTTGATGCTCAGCGTGCCGTAGTCGCCCGTCACGTCGTGGAAGTTGCCGTCGTTGGCGATGGCGACGCCGTTCACTTCCGTCACCAGGGCGGTCTGCCCGCCGATCTGGTCGGCGATGTCGGCGCCCGCGTGGTCGGTGACCACGTTGCCCAGCAGGGCAGCGCCAGCCAGGGCGTGAACCACGTCGTCGATGTAGGCGTTGAGGTGCTTGTTGTTGCCAGCGGTGTCACCAAAACCGCCATCGACCACGCGCAAGGTAACTGTGTAGGTACCCGCCGTCTTGAAGGTATGGGTGTAGGTGCCGCTGCCATCCGCCCCGCTGTTGGGCACGGTGTAGATGGTGTGGGTGCCGCTGCCGTCGTTGACTTCGATCTCGAACCGGTCGTCGTCGTGGCCGCTGTCGCCGGTGGCGTCCGCCCTCCACGCGAAGCTCACGGTGTCGCCCGCGCCCACGGTGAAGGACTTGCTGCTCTCGATGCTCGGGGCCACTGTCCCGAACCAGTCGGTGGAGTCGTCGTCAAGCTCGATGCGCAGTTCGCGGTCTCCACCCACGTTCGCTCGGGTGATCTCGCCGTCGTTGTCGTTGTTATCACTCCAGCCATTCCAGCCGCTGTCGTAGGAGCCGTTCGAGAACGTATCCGTCGATTCCGTACTGCCGCCCGGCTGCGCCGTGGCGTAGTTGTCGTGCGCGTCCAGTTCGGCCGTGTGCAGGTTCAGGGTCAGGGTGGTGTTGGCCAGCGTGCCGTCGGCGTCGCGGACTTCGTAGTTCACGATTTCCTGCCCAACGGGGTTGGAGCCCGGCGTGAACACGTAGCTGCCGTCGTCGAAGTCGATGGTCAAGGTGCCCTTGTTGTCCCCAAGGTTGAAGGCGAACTTGTGGTTGCCGTCCGTATCGTCGATGTCTCGGGTCACGCCATCAACGGTCACGCTGTGCAGGGCCAGGCCGCCATCCGCACCGCCGCTGTCGTTGGCCAGCAGGTTGCCGGTGGTGGGCACGGTGGCCAGCAGGGCCTGGGTGAAGTCGTTGAGGTCGTCAACGACCACGATGTCGTCCGCGCTGTCATCCGCGTTCCACGCCACGGTTCCCAAGGGGCCGGTATCCACGCTGGAGCCGATGCCGAAGGAGTACACCGCGTCGATGGGGGTGCCATCGAGGAAGGTTTCCCACGCGGCCACTTCGCCAGCGTCAAGCCCGGCGGAATCCGGGTCGGGGTTGCCATCGGACAGGAAGTACACCACCGACTTGTCTGCGGGCGGCATGCCGTTGGCCAGGTCCGCCATCACCCGGTCGGTGGCGGCGTCGTAGCTGGTGCCGCCGTCCGGTCCCTTGCCGTTCAGGTAGGTCACAGTGCCGGACGTGGCGTCGTAGTACCACGAACTGGAGCTTGCTTCACCGTCGTAGAAGTCCACGATCTTCACGTTGACTGAACCGAGACCGGCGTAGGCGTCGATCAGTTCCTGCATGCCTTCCAGGGCCACTTCCCACTTGTCCATGTCCGGTATGCCGGACGGGTCATCCATGCTGCCGGAACGGTCGATCATGATGACCAGGTTGGTGGTGATGCCGCCGTTGAAGTCGTCCACTTCCGGGGTCGCCGTGGGGCCAGCGTCGTCAACGCTGACGCTGACGGTGCCATGCACGGTCGGGCTGACGCCGTCGGTGGCGGCAACCTTGACGCCGCTGACCGTGATGTCGGCCGCGCTGGCGTGCAGCAGCGGATCGACCAGGGTCACGGTAACGCCCACGTTCACGGTGTCGCCCGAGCCGTAGGAACCATCGGCGGGTTCGGTCAGCGACAGGACGATGGCCGTCTCGCCGCCAATCTTGCCGATAAGGTTGCCGGTGCCCGCGTCAACTTCCCAATCGATATCCAGCGGACTCTTCAGGCCGCCGACCACGGGGTCGCCGCCGCTGAGGTCGAACGTGAAGTCGAGGGGCAGGCTGCCCGCTTCGAACTCGAGGTTGTCGCTGTCGGTGTCCTGGGCTCCTCCAGCTGCTTTAACATCCTGCACCGAGAGGCCGATTTCGTCGCCGCCGCTCGGCGGCACGATGATGGGCGCATCATCGTCGATGATGGTGCCGTCTTCGCTGCCGTCGAGTATGTTGCCCCCGTTGACGCCGTTGAACTTCGGCGAAGACAGGGTGAGGGTGGCGGTCTCGTCGTCCTCATCGTGGTTATCGCCCTTCACTTCCGCGTAGAAGGTCAGGCTGGTGGGCGGGGTGTGCACGCCGTCGTTGTAGAACGTCAGCGTATTGGTGCTGGGGTCGTAGTCCACGCCATCGTTGGGTCCGGTGGTCACGGCATTCAGCCATGCCGCGAAGTTGTTGGAGGCGTTGTTGAAGTCGCCTTCGCCAGCCGTGCCGGTGGGGCCGGTAATCACGATGGACACCGATTCGCCGGGCAGCAGCGTGTAGCCGGTATAGCCGACGGTGAAGCCCATCATGGGACCGGAGCCGGGCCCCGGGTCGCCTTCGTTGACCACGTTGGTGAACGAGGTGGCGTCCTCGATATACCAGCCGATGGCCGCGCCGCTGTTGACGACGGCAGCATCGGTGGCCCCATCGGACTCGGCAAGGTTGTTGTCGTTGTCCAGGCCGCTCCCCGAGAAGTTGACTTCCCGGGCGTAGGACTTGGCAGTGAAGTCGTGCGAACCGTCAGCGGCACCGTTCTGGGTCACGGTGATGGTCTTGTCGAGCGAGCCGCCGGAGCCCACGCCCCAAGTCACGGTGCGCGCAGCATCATCCCATGTGCCGCCCTGCAGGTTGCTGACGTCGAAGCCTACGGGAACGTTCAGCACCACCCAGTGGGTTTCGGAGCCGTCCGTATCGGGGAAGCTGGCGGTGACATGCACGCTGCCCTCTTCGCCAGTCTGGAAGCTGAGGCCGCCGTCACCGCCGTCGTTCACGTCCACGGTCACCGTGGGCTTGTCGGCCACGGCGTCGATGACCATGGTGTGATCGGTGGTCGAACTGCCGGAATCGCCGCTGTTGGGGTCATGGTAGTTGGCCGTGACTTCGATGGGGATGTCGCGGTCACTGTTCAGCGTGGTCTTCACGTACAGGTGGCCGATTTCCGCCGGGCTGACCACGGCGGAATCGCCCCAGTGATCAAGCGTTATCTCGCGGTAGCCGGGGTCGCCGGGGTTCTCGCCCACCACCAGGATGAACGTCCGCCCGTCGTACTTCACCACCAGGTTGTCGAGCACTTCGTTTTCATCAGGGGTGAAGCTGATGTTCAGCGCGCTCTTGAGGATGGTGGTATCGCCCACGTGCGCGTCGGGCATCCAGTCTTCGTAGCCGCCGCCGGAAACCCGCAGGCAACCGTCCGCGCCGTCCACGGTCACGTCCACGTCACCGAAGGTGTAGGCGGTATTGTTATCGGTGGTCAGTCCGTTCCAGTCGCTGTCGCCCGGCTCGCTGTCGACGGCCACGGCCACGGTCTTGAAGTTGGTGGTGAAGCGGTCGTCGGTGTCGTGCACCAGGTCGATGTTCAGGGTCTTGGTCAGGGTGCCCGAGTTGTCCATGGACGTCACATCGTACAACTTGTACCAGGTGCCGTCGATCTTCTCGAGGCTGCCGCCAGAGGGGTAGTTCCAGCCGCTCTTGTATTCGATGCCGATGTAATGGCGCTCCGATCCGTCCAGCACGTCGGCGAAGGTGGCGGTCACGCTCACGGACGCGCCGTGGGGCGGGTCGACGGCGTCGTGGCCGGAGCCGTAGTTGACGGTTTCGAACAGGTTGACCGGCTTGTCGGCCACCGCGTCGATGACGATGGTCGAGGTATCGGAGCGTGTGGCGTAGTCGCCGCTGTCGGGATCCTGGATGGTGGCCGTGGCCTCGATGCGGATGTCCCTGCCGTTGTGCTCTTCGGGGATGATGTAGACGCTGTTCGCCTTGGAGCCGTCAACGTTGATGCTCTGCCCCGTGGAGAGGTGGGTGGGCACGCCGTCCACCACGATGGTGAAGGACTGGCCCAGGGCCTTGATGCTGACGGAGTCGATCACTTCGTCATCGTCTTCGTACAGGTCGATGTTCAGCTTGATGGGCGTGACGGAGAAGTTGCCTTCGTTCGCATAGTGCATGCGGTCTTCGTAGCCCTCGCCGGACACCTGCAGGCAGCCGTCCGCGCCGTCGACCAAGATGGTCACGGAATCGGTGTCATGCGCCTCGTTGTTCAAACCATTCCATTCCACGCCGCTGAAGGTGGTTTCCTTGGCGATGGCGACGGTCTTGAACTCGGTGTAGTAGCGGTCGTCGGTGTTGACCACGCCCAGGGTGACGGGCAGGGAAACCGAGCCGTTGCCCGCGTCCACTTCGTCGGTCACGTCGTAGATGGCGTACAGGCGGCCATCGACCAGCTTGTAGCCTTCGTTGCCCGGGTAGCTCCAGCCGTGCTTGACTTCGATGCCCACGTACTGACGCTCGGAGCCGTCCTGGTAGTCGCCGAACGTGGCGTTAAGGGTCACGGTCAGGGTGCCGCCGGGGTCGCCCGCCGTCGGCCCGGGGGTGTAGTCCACTTCGGCGTCGTGGGCGATGGGCTTGTCGGCCACGGCGTCGATGTACACGGTGTGCTGCGTGGTGTCGGTGCCCACGTCGCCGCTGTCCGGGTCGTGGAACACGGCGGTGACGGTGAGCTTCACGTCAACGTCGCTGTCCTTGGCGGGCATCAGCGTCACATGATCCTTCAGGTGGGCGGGCACGATGTAGTAGCTGCCGCCTTCACCGTCGGGGACCAACGGGGCTTCGCTGCCGAAAATCAGCACCTTGGCCGGGGTGTTCACATCCACCGCGATGCGCAGGTAGTCGAGATGCTCGTCGTCGGCGCCGCTGAAGTGGAAGTCGAGGTCGATGTCCTTGGTCGAGAAGGGGTCGTACCAGGGTTCGTTGACGTAGGCCTGCGGATCTTCGTAGCCGATCTGCTGACCGGTGACGTAGATGTTGCCTTCGGCAGCGGCCACCCACACGTTGGTGGAGCCGAACACCAGCGAATTGTCGTTGACCGCCACGAGACTGCCGTCCGCGTCGCTGTCCACCGCCAGTGCGCCGGTGACGAAGGTTTCCTTGTAGTCGTTGCCGCGCCCGCAGTGGTGGCCGTCGCCGTCGCCGTTGTAGCCCTGGTCGAGCGTGGCGATGACGGGACCTTCATACTCGCCGTTGCCTTCGTAGCCGCCGTTACCGCCGGGCTCGTAGTCTTCGTCCGGGGCGTACAGGGTAAGGGTGACGGCCTTGGTGGCCAGTTCATGCGTCAGGCCCTGGCCGTCCACGGACTGCGAGGTGCCCACGATGCTCTCGTCACCCACGGGGATGACATAGTAGTAGCCAGCGGGGTCGATGACGCCCAGGCCCTGCGTGGCAGAGGCGGGGATGTCCGCGCCCAGGGTCAGGAACTCGGAGAGGTCCAGTTCCACGCCGCCGATGTTCACGGTGTCGTAGGTCCAGCCTTCCTTGGCCTCGATGAGCAGGAAGTGGTTTTCCGAACCATCCTGGTAATCGCCGAAGGTGGCGGACAGGGTGATCTTCACCGCGCTTTGCACGTGGTCGCCGTCGTCGGTCTCGGTGGGGTTGGCGGCCGTATGCTTCCACCACGGGCCGTCGGGGGCGTCGTGGGGGTTGTGATGCCAGAACGACCGTTCGTCGCCGTCGGAATCCATCACGCGAGCGGTGACCATGTCGCCGTCGCCGTTGCCGCCGTCGCCGTTGCCGTGGTCGCAATAGAACGGGCCGTAGCTGACCGTTTCATCCACGCCGGTGGGCTGGTCGGCCGCCGCATCGACCACCGCCGTGAAGGTGAACGGCACGGTTCCGGTCAGGCCGGAGTCGGGGTCGGTGATGGAGGCAAAGCCGGAGAGCGGGATGTCGGTGCCGCTGTCCGCCAGGGGCAGCAGGGTGACGTCGCCGATGTCAGCCGCAGAGATGACAAAGTTTCCCGCGCCGTCGGCTGCCAAGGGAACGCCCCCCACCAGCAAGGCGCCCGCAATGGGGCCGATGATGGTGATGGTGTCCAGTACTTCGTTGTCGGTGGGGGTGAAGATGAAGCCCAGCACCGCCTCGAAGGTCAGGGGCGAACCCAGGTGCTGGTTGGGGGCCCAGTCTTCGAACACGCCCGCGTAGGTGCCCGGGGGAACCGCGTCGGGGTGTTCGGGATATTCGCCGTTCTGCTCGATGGTGGTGCTGATGTTGGTGTTGATGGTGATCAGCAGCGAACCGGTGGCGAGGTCCAGCGGACCTTCATCCTCGATGGTGCCCAGGGCCGCCGTGCCGATGCCGGTGGTGCCCAGCGGGTCAAGGCGGTCAACGCCGCCGATCAGGTCGCCCGCGTTGTCGTCGTAGTCGCCCACGCCGCCGCTGCCCGCGGCAGCGCCCGCGCCGGGACCGGCGGCAGGCAGCAGGTCTTCGCGCAGGGCCGCGAGAAACGCGTCGCCCGGCAGCGACTGGCCGTCTTCAAGGTTGAAGGCGGGCAGCTGGTTGGATTCGAACAGGCCGAAAAAGTTGGAAAGGACGATGCGACCGCCGTTCTCGAACAGGAACACGAGGTCCTGTCCGGACTGCTCGAGTTGGGCCGCCTCGGACGGGAAGCCCATTTCCAGCGTGGCGCCAGCAATGTTGTCGATGACGACCTGCTGGTTGGCCTGCGGCGAGTTCAGCCGGATGCGGGCGCCGGTGGGTGCCGCGCCCGCGGCGGTGGTGGTGTTCTGCGTAACCATGGCTTTCTCCCCTTGTTGGCGAAGGCGCGCTGCGCACTCCAACCTTGCGTTGTGCGGGAATGCCGATCGGAATCCGATTCCGGGCGCGCCCCGCCTGCTTTCAGCCTGTTGTCCGGTGCCGACGCTTTTGCGTCCGGCTTTTCCGGAATCCCCAAATCCATCCGTAAATTTGTTCCGGGTCGTGCCCGCCGTCCTGTTTTCTTGAGGAATGTCGGGCTTTTCTTTCATCCCTTCACGGTGCCGCCCGAATCTCGGGTGTTGTCCGGACAAGCCGGATTCGGGCATACGACTAACGGTACCACTGCAACTGAAATGCCAAGCTCGTTAGTCCTGTATTACAGGCGTATTACGACAACAGTTGCGGTACATCATGCATCCGGACGGGCCGGATGTCCCAAACGCCGAAACACCCAGGCTCCGGATGCCGAGTGGCCCCCATGCCGCCCGCGGCCAGAACAGCCGAACAGGGCCGTTCGTGCGTCGCGCCATCTGCATATGCCGTCACCGCCGGGACGATCCGCCAACATCTCCATGACGCAGGGCACACCCCGCCCAGCCGTTCCGCCCACGCCCCCCCCTGCCCCACATCCCGCCTCCCCCTGTTGCTTGACAGCCCCGCCGCGCGGGGCCTATCCATGGTCCTTCAGGTGTCCATCGGACTTGATAGGGAATCCCGTGCAAATCGGGAGCGGACCCGCCGCCGTAAGCCCGCGAGAACGCCTGCTCCCCAGAGCGCCACTGGACCACGGTCCGGGAAGGCCGGAGCAGGTCGGGCAAGCCGGAAGACCTGCCTGACGCGTCATCGGCCATGCCCGGAAGGTAACGGGGCTTTTGCACTTCCGGGACCGGCGGCCACATTCCGCGCACCCGCGCCTGCCCGACCGCACACGCCGTGTCCCGCGCGCGCCCTGCCTGCCTGTCCGCCAGCCTGCCCTGTGCACGCTCCGGACACCTCGGGCGCATCGGGTGCGACAGCCGCATCCGCGCGGGGATACGCCAACGTTTCGGGTCGTGCCGGTCCGCACCCTGCGTGTCCGCCGCCTTGCCAATTGCCCGCCTGCCTCTTCGGAGGTCCTCATGCTTCTCGTGCCTTCCGGCCTGCCCGCCCTGCGGCGTGGCGCCCTTTCGCGTGCCCTTTCGGGCGTCTCGTCGTCCGCGGCCTTCCGTTCCCCTTCACGCTCCCGCACCCTGCCGCTGCTGGCGGCCCAACTGCTGCCCCTGCTGCTGGCCCTGTGCCTGACCCTGCCCCTGACCGCCCAGGCCGGGCACGGTGGCGACGCAGTCCGCAAGGACGGCATCCTGCTGGTGGCCTTCGGCACCACGATGGAAGAAGCCCGCCCCGCGCTAGACAACATCGAACGGCTGGTGCGCGCCGCCCATCCCGACGCCGACATCCGCTGGGCCTGGTCGGCCCGCAAGGCCCGCGCCGCGCTGATCAGGGAAGGCAAACCCGCCGCCTCGCCCCAGCAGGCCCTGGCCGACATGGCAGAGGAAGGCTTCACCCACGTGGCCGTGCAATCGTTCCACACCATCACCGGCGAGGAATTCCACGGCCTGATGGCCACGGCAAAAGCCATGGAAGGCCTGTCCAAGGGGCTGACCCGCATCACCGTGGGCCTGCCGCTGCTGGCGTCCATCGACGACGCCGAATCCCTGGCCGTTGCCCTGAAGTCGCTGCTGCCCAAGGAACGCAAGCCCGGCGATGCCGTGATCTTCATGGGCCACGGCAACCTGCACCACCCCGCCGCGCTCAGCTACCCGGCCATGCAGTACTACCTGACCAAGGCCGACCCGCTGTTCTTCATCAGCGTGGTGGAGGGTTCGCCCTCGTTCGGCGACGTGACTGCCGCCCTGGCCGCCCGCAAGGTGCGCACCGCGTGGCTGGTGCCGCTGATGGCCGTGGCGGGCGACCATGCCCACAACGACATGGCGGGCGACGAAGCGGACTCGCTGGCCTCGCAACTGCGCGAACGGGGCGTCACCCCGCGCCCGGTGCTGCGCGGCACCGCATCTTCCGACGCCATTGTCGCCATCTGGCTGCGCCACCTGGACGCGGCCCTGAAGCAACTGGACCAGTAATGCACAACGCCACCGCGCCCCGGTCCGTGCCGCCACCGGCATGGACCGGGGCCGCGCGGCCCCGCC
>NZ_VRYY01000551.1 GCF_015731765.1 Nitratidesulfovibrio oxamicus | reverse complement strand
GGGCGGCATGGTTCGACCAGACGCACGCCGTGCCTCGGACGGGCGCCATCATGCTTGGCCCGGGCGTGCGGTACGGCTTGACCCGGCGCGCGGCGTGGCGTAAGCCCCCCGTTCCGCCGCCCACCTCCCGCAGCCCGTACCCTTCGCCGCCTTTTGCGCCGTCATCCGACCTTGCGGGCTCGCTTCGCGGCCCATCTCGCTTTTCCGGAGTTCCGCATGAACGAACTGCTTTGGCTGTGCTTCGCCCTGTTCGACATGGGCATCACCGTACTCATGCACCGCCTGTTCGGCGCCGCCGGGCTGCATGCCCTCATCGTGCTCAACCTGATGGTGTGCAACATCCAGGTACTGAAAACCGTGACCCTGTTCGGCATGACCACCACCCTCGGCAACATCGTGTACGCCGGGGTGTTCCTTGCCACCGACATGCTGGGCGAATTTCACGGCAAGACAGAGGCGCGCAAGGGCGTGCTGCTCGGCTTCATCACCCTGCTGCTGGGCACGGCCTACATGCAGGCCTCGCTGCTGTACGCCCCGGCCCCCTCCGACTTCGCCCAGCCGCACCTGGAAGCCCTGTTCGGCCTGCTGCCGCGCCTGGCCGGCGCCAGCCTGCTGGCCTATCTGGTCTCGCAATACCACGATGTGTGGGCCTACCACTTCTGGATGCAGCGCACCGGTGGCCGCCACCTGTGGCTGCGCAACAACGCCAGCACCCTGGTCAGCCAGGTGCTCGATTCCTCGGTGTTCTGCCTGGCCGCCTTCACCGGGGTGTACCCGTTCGAGGTGGTGCTGGAGATCATGCTGACCACCTACCTGTTCAAGGCCGTGGTGGCCCTGCTGGACACCCCGTTCATCTACCTGGCCCGCCGCCTGCAGCGCGCACGCCCGGCGGACGCCCGCGCAGCCGCTGCGGCTGGATGAAAACCGGGCTACCGGCACTGCCTGCCCGCCAGCCGCCAGTGCTGCCACGGCATGGCGAGCGTCCATGGCACGCAATGCGCCGCCCCGCGTTCCAATATGAAAAGGCCGGGCTCCTCAGGGAGTCCGGCCTTGTGTTTGTCTGTCCGCTGCGCGGCCGTGAACGGTCTTTCGTCCGCACGACCAGGCGGACCTTGCCGCCCTGCTGATGCGGCCCTACCCGCCAGCACCGGAAGAGTCCACCAGGGTGCCAACAAGCGGCGCCTGCCCGGCGGTGCCATCCTTGTCGTACACGTACGCGCCAATGGCGCAGCGGAAGCGGTACTTGTCGCCCCGGTGCAGGGCGCGGCCGAATTCCACGGCCCGCCCCGTATCGGTGTAGACTACGCTCTCCACCCAGATGCACGGGCAGTTGTCGCCGATCTTCAGGTACTTGCGCTCATTCTCCGTGGGCATCACCGCCCCCAGTTCCTGCCGTGAATGCAAAAGGCGTATGCCGTAGTCCTCGTGCAGCACCTTGTAGAGCGCGGTATCCAGCTTCTTTTCCAGAAAGTCCGGAACCATGTCCGTGGGCAGGATGGAGCGTTCAAGCACCAGCGGCACGGGCGGCGTGCCCATGATGTTCGGCGCGCTGCGCCAGAACGCCTACCTCATCGCCATCGCCAACGACGAGTCAGTGACCAATGCGGTGCTGGTGCGCCCGGACAGCCCCATCCTGAAGACCAAGGGCTTCAACCCCAAGCACCCCGACGTGTTCGGCTCGCCTGAAAGCGTCAAGGGCAAGACCATCCTCGCCACCACCATCTCGTCCGGCCACTACGCCATGAGCCTGTGGCTGAAGTCGCTTGGCCTGACCGACAAGGACGTGACCATCAAGAACATGGACCCCGCCCAGTGCGTGGCCGCGTTCGAAAAGGGCATCGGCGACGCCGTGGTGCTGTGGGCCCCGCAAATGTACAACGGCCTCAAGAAGGGCTGGAAGGTTGCCTCCGACGTCAAGACGGCGGGCGGCTTTGTCCCCATCGTGCTCATCGGCGACAAGGAATACTGTGACAAGAACCCCGAAGAAGTGGCGCGTTTCCTCAAGGTGTACTTCCAGGGCATCGACGCGCTGCGTGCCGAAGGCGTGAAGCTGGCCCCCGAATACGCCCGTTTCCTGAAGTGGGCCGGGCTGAACATGACCGAAGAAGAAGCAAAGATGGACCTGGAACTGCACCCGGTGTTCACCTTGCAGGAACAGCTGAAGATGTTCGATGCCTCCACTGGTGAAAGCCAGGTGCAGGCATGGCAGAAGGACCTGGTGAAGTTCTTTACCGAACTCGGCAAGCTGAAGCCTGCTGAAGGCGAGAAGCTGCTGACCGGCTACTACATCACCGACAAGTTCCTGAAGCTCGTGCCCACCGTGAAGTAACCGTTTCCGCACGGCGCCCGCCCGCGCGGGGCGGGCGCCGCTCCCCTCCACCGCCGACACCGGAGGCATGCATGACCGCATATCGCGAGGTTGTCGTAAGAACGCCGCTGGCGCTGAAAATACTGCCCATCGTCAGCGTGGCCACGTTCTTCATCGCATGGGAGATCGTCGTGCGCACCGGGGTCGTGCCGGACACCATGCTGGCCGCGCCCACCACAGTGACGCAACTGCTGTTCGACAAATTCACCAACGTGGACCCCGACGGCGCACTGCTGCACCAGCACGCCTGGGTCAGCATCCAGGAAGCCTTCGGCGGCTATTTCCTGGCCCTGGCCGTGGGGTTGCCGCTGGGGCTGGCCATGGGCTGGTTCAACGTGGCCGAGGGCCTTGCGCGGCCCATCTTCGAGATCATCCGGCCCATTCCCCCCGTGGCGTGGATACCCCTGACCATCTTCTGGTTCGGCATCGGGCTGCCCGGCAAGATATTCATCATCTGGCTGGGGGGGCTGGTTCCGTGCGTCATCAACGCCTACGTGGGGGTCAAGATGACCAATCCCACGCTCATCCAGATGGCCCGCACCTACGGGGCCAGCGACTGGCAGATTTTCAGGCAGCTGTGCATCCCTTCCGCCCTGCCCATGGTCTTCGGCGCCCTGCAGATCGCGCTGGCCTGCTGCTGGACCAACCTTGTCGCGGCGGAACTGCTGGCCGCTGACGCGGGCCTGGGGTTCATGATCACCATGGGCCGTCGCCTGGCCATGCCCGAAATGGTGGTGCTGGGCATGTTCATGGTGGGGCTGACCGGCGCCTTCATCGGCGTGATCATCGACAGGGTGGAAAAGCGGCTGCTGGCCGGAATCAGGAGGTAGACCATGTCGCAGGAAGCCACGTGCAGCGCCGCAAGCTCTTCCATCGCCAACGAGACCGTGGGGCAGGTGGTGGACCGCGGCCCCATCAGCCTGGGGCGCATCCTCACCAACCGCTGGTTCCTTCATACCGTGTCCATCGTAGCGTTCTTCTGGTTGTGGGACTGGCTGGCCCGCTCCAACGTGCTGGGCGCGGGCAGCAGCGTCCTGGCCCGCCCGCATGAAGTGCTGGAACAGCTGGCGGTGCTCACCCGCGAGGAACTGGCGGAACTGACCCTTTGGGGCCACGTGTGGGCCAGCACCCAGCGCGTGGTGATAGGCTTTTCCATCGCCGCCGCCATCGCCGTGCCGCTGGGGCTGTTCATGGCGCTGAACCGCTACGTCAACGCCATCGTCAAGCCCCTGTTCGACCTGCTGAAGCCCATGCCGCCCATCTCGTGGATATCCATATCCATCCTGTGGTTCGGCATCGGCGAAACGTCCAAGGTGTTCATCATCGTGCTGGGCACCTTCGTGCCGTGCCTGCTCAACGCCTACAACGGCGTGCGCCTGGTGGAGCCGGAACTGTACGACGTGGTGCGCATGCTGGGCGGCAAGCGGCGCGACGAGATATTGCACGTCTGTTTTCCCGCCTCGTTCCCGGCCATCTTCGCTGGGCTGCAGATATCGCTCAGCATCGCCTGGACCTGCGTGCTGGCGGCGGAACTGGTCAGCGCCCGTTCGGGCATGGGGTACATCATCGTGCAGGGCATGAACCTGTCGCAACCGGCCATGGTCATCGGCGGCATGGCGGTCATCGCGGCGGCGGCGTGGGGCACCACGCTGCTGGTCACCGCGCTGGAACGCAAGCTGTGTCCGTGGAAGCGCAAGATCGTGGGCCTGTAGCCCCACCGCCGGAACCCCAGCCCCAAAGGAAGGGACGACGCCGTGATCGAATGCCGCAACGTGAGCAAGACCTTCATCCAGAAGGGCAGTCAGGAAGTCCCGGTGCTCGAGGACGTGAGCATCGACGTGCAGGCCAACGAATTCGTGGTCATCCTCGGCCCCGGCCAGAGCGGCAAGAGCACGCTGCTGCGCATCATCGCCGGACTGGAAACGCCCACCACCGGCACCGTCATCCTTGACGGCGAGCCAGTGACCGGGCCGGGGGCCGACCGGGGCTTGGTGTTCCAGGGGTACATGCTGTTTCCGTGGAAGACCGTGCTCGGCAACGTGGAAATGGGGCCGAAGCTGTGCGGCCTGCCCAGGGACGAAGCCCGCGACATCGCCATGCACTACATCGACCTGGTGGGGCTGAACGGCTTTGAAAAGCACTACCCGCATCAGCTTTCCGGCGGCATGAAGCAGCGCGTGGGCATTGCCCGCGCCTACGCCAACAAGCCACGGGTGATGCTGCTGGATGAACCCTTCGGCCAGTTGGACGCCCAGACGCGCATCTTCATGGAACAGGAAACAGAGCGCATCTGGCAGACCGACAAGCGCACCGTCCTCTTCGTGACCAACAACACCGACGAGGCGCTGTTTCTGGCCGACCGGATCGTGACCATCGAGGGCAAGCTGCCCGGACGGGTGCAGCGCACCTACACCGTGGACCTGCCCCGCCCTCGCGACCTGACGGGCAAGCACTTTCTGGAGATGCGCCGCGAGATCATAGACGCCTCGGTGCTCACCCTGTAGCCCGCGCGACGGCGGGCTGCCGCACCGAACGGCCAAGGGCCGGTCCCACCATGGGGGACCGGCCCTTCACAATGCTATGTTGAATAAATCTTACTTCCTACGGTCATCAACTTCTTTTGCAACCCCCTTAAAAGGTTTGCCATCTTGCTTAACGTCCATAAATTTCCCGGTATCTGTGTCCCTTTTAACCCACTGTCCAGTCTTCGGATTCTGCACTTGAGTGCGATCATTAACCGCGCCATTACGGTGTCCATCACCAGTATTCTTCGCCATAACACCTCCTATGCAACGTTCCAAAGGTGATAAATTTCTGCGCACGCAGCCGCAACATCATTCATATTTCGCTTATATGTTTTTGGAGCAATGAAACACTTCCCAGCAAACACATCAACCACAGTACAATTTTTATATGAAACAGCACTCTCACTCGACGTTACTTCTGATAAATATCTATACAAAACAGACCCCACAAATTCTGATGCATCTTCTGTTAATGGATTATTCTTACTGAAATACAACTTAACGCCACCAACAATTGCATTATCTTGTGATGGGGCTAACAGAATAATTTCAGGACACACGCTGACATCTACGCCAGAAATATTCATTTTTTCTGGATTATCGATACCTCTGACGGGATTAAAGCCATTCAAGGGAATGCTCGCTGACATCCTCAAAAAAGCCCGCAGGGCTGATGCGCATAGTATTGCCGTATCTTTTTGCCACTTTGTTTCGTAAGAGCCTGAGAAGCCCTCTATCGCTCTATTCACTGGCCTGACATCAGCCCCACCTGATACTAAGCAATCTTGAATTATCCTTTTAGCTTCTGCGTACCTTGCAACTATGAAATCAGAAGGTTCCTTTTGATCCCGTATAATCGTACGCCTGCGACCTGGCTTAGAAACAAGATATTCTCCCAATTTATTTAATGAAATCCTAGGAGAAGTGCGCACTTTACCCACTACCATATGCTCACCTCACGTTTTTTTAAAAACCACACGTATACAATCGCGCATACTTCATCAGGATATATTTAGCAACGAGACTAAAACAATCTTGAATGCACACATAAAATACAACACAAAAACAAAGAGGCCCCATCGCAAGATGGAGCCTCTTCGTTTTTTGCTTTACTATCAACAGCAAAAGTTCCCGCGTTCCCTGGGCAAAGACACCTAAAACAATACCAGCGTCGCCAGCCCCAGAAAGATGAAAAAACCCGCACCGTCGGTGATGGCCGTCAGGAAGATGCTGGACGCCTGCGCCGGGTCACGCCCCACGGCCCGCAAAATGAGCGGAATGGACGCCCCGGCCAGCGCG
The DNA here is from genome assembly GCF_015731765.1 of Nitratidesulfovibrio oxamicus. GTDB lineage: Bacteria > Desulfobacterota > Desulfovibrionia > Desulfovibrionales > Desulfovibrionaceae > Cupidesulfovibrio > Cupidesulfovibrio oxamicus. The sequence continues at coordinate 29,689 of NZ_VRYY01000551.1, read as the reverse complement.
CCCAGCAGCATGTCCAGCAGCAGCGCCAGCGACATCACCGAGGCCAGCTTCCACGACCCGGCAAACGCCCACACCGCGCACAGCACCAGCAGCGCCACAATGGCCCCGCTGGACAGGCCGATCTTGGCCTCGCGCAGCACGGCCCACCATGCCTTGCGCCGGTCGAACCGCTCTACCGCCAACTGCCGGATCATCACGGCCAGCGCCTGCTGCCCGGTGTTGCCCGCCTGGTTGGCCACCATGGGCATCAGCACGGCCAGCACCGCCATCTGGGCGATGGACCCTTCGAACATGTACACGACGGACGCCGACACCGCCGAGTTCAGCATGTTGATGACCAGCCACGGCAGACGCTTCAGCACCGATTCGTGCCACGGCGTGTCCACGGTTTCGTCCGTGCCCGCGCCCACCATGCCCAGCATGTCCTCGGACGCCTCGTCGTGGATGATGTCGATGATGTCGTCGTGGGTGACCACGCCCAGCAGGCGGCCCTCGTAGTCCACCACGGGCATGGCCATGAAGTTGTAGTGGCCCAGCAGGTGCGCCACCTCTTCCTTGTCCTGGTCGAACAGCACGGAAATCAGCCCCTGGCCGCGCACCTCGTCCCGCAGTTTGTTGCCGGGCTTGCACAGCATGATGTCGCGCAGCGAAAGCACGCCCACCAGCCGGTCCTGCTCATCCACGACATAGGCGTAGTAGGGAATTTCCTTGTCTTCGATCTCGGCGCGGATTTGCAGGATGGCCTGGTCGGCGGTCAGGCCGTGGTCGAGGATGATCACCTCGGTGTTCATGACCCCGCCCGCCGTGTCCGGGTCGAAGGCCATGAGGTGGCGGATTTCCTCGGCGTCCTCGGTTTCGAGGCTGCTCAGCAGGACGTCGCGGTGGTCTTCGTCCAGTTCGTCCAGCACGTCCGCCGCGTCGTCGGGCGACATTTCGGACAGGATCTGGGCGGCCACGTCGGCATCAAGGTTCTCCAGCAGGTCGACGCGTACATGCTCGTCAAGCTCGGCCAGTGCGTCGGCGGCGTCCTCGGCGGGCAGGTGGCGCAGCACGCACACCTGCCGTTCCAGCGAAAGATTCTCCAGGTGGTCGGCAACGTCCGCGGGGTGGGCGAACTCGGCGTCTTCGCCGGGCGTGGCGGGATCGCGGCATTCCTCGGGCAGCACTATGATGCGGCAGGCGTCCCCGTCGTCGCGGGGGGCGCCATCCACGCATTCGCGGTCGTGCTCGTGACCGCGCTCTTGTCCGTGTTCCTGCCCGGCCATGCAACCCCCCTGCCCGTTATCCTGTGAAGCCGTAAACCGCGTGCAGCATGCGCGCTGCCGCGACTGCGCAAACGGGACAAACCACCCCGGCTGGTCGAACTGCGCCGGTCATGCGCCAACGTCAGCCTTTCCGGCCCCGACCGGCGAGATTCGCGAGCATGCCACCCCACATGCCCGTTCCGTGTGGCGGTAAGGCGGCATCGGCTTGACGAAAGCGGGGCAGCCTCCTACTACACGGCAAGCGCCCTGTCCGAGACGCCTCGCGTGGCGCAGTTCGCGGCGCATCCCGTGAGGCGGCGAAACCCCACCGCGCGGCGCAGGCTCGGCGCGGGGCACCCTGCGTGTATCATCTAGCCAGTGGCGGCACAATCCATGTCATCGCATACCGTACCGGATTTCGACGCCTTCTTTGCGGGACAGCCCCGCGAACACCTGCTGGCCGCCATAGACCTGGCCCTGCTGGAGGACGGCCCCGACCTTACCAGCGACGCCGTGTTCGGCCCCGTTGACCGGCTGGCCGCCCAGATCGTGGCCAAGCAGCAGACCCTGGTGGCCGGGCTGCCCATTGCCCCGCTGGTGATGGAACGCTGCGCCGCCCTGCTGGAAAGCCCGGTGGTAGGCGGCTGGACGTGGACTCCCCATACCGCGGACGGCGACGAACTGTCGCCCGGCTCCATCGCCGCCGACATCGAAGGCCCGGCGCGGCTGGTACTGAAGGCGGAACGGGTCATCCTGAACTTCGTCTGCCACCTGTCCGGCATCGCCAACCTTACCCGCCGCTACGCGCACGAACTGGACGGCACCGCCTCCCGCCTGCTGGATACGCGCAAGACCCTGCCGGGGCTGCGCTTTCCCGAAAAGTACGCGGTGCTGGTGGGTGGCGGGCAAAACCACCGCCGCACCCTGGCCGAAATGCTGATGCTGAAAGACAACCACATCGACGCCGCCGGGTCCATCACGGCCGCCGTGGCGGCGCTGCGCGCGGCCTACGCGCCCTGCCCGCCCATCGAGGTGGAATGCCGCACCCTGGACGAGGTGCGCGAGGCCGTGGCCTGCAAGGTGGACCGCATCATGCTGGACAATATGGACCTGGCGCTCCTGCGCGAGTCGCTTGCATTGGTGCCCACTGGCATTGAAACCGAGGCCAGCGGCGGCGTCACCCTGGAAACGCTGCGGCAACTGGCCGAGGCATCTCCCCACGGGCCGGATTTCGTCTCCGTGGGCAGGCTTACCCACTCCGCCCCGGTGGCGGACTTCAGCATGCGCATACGCAAGGCATGACATGACCGCACAACCTTCCCAGAAAGAGCGCATCGCCGCGCTGCGCGCCGCGCTCGGCCCCGACCTGACCATCATGGGCCACCACTACCAGCACGAATCTGTCATCCGGCACACCGATCTGCGCGGTGATTCGCTGGAACTGGCCCGCCGCGTGGCCGACACGGACGCCGCCGCCATCGTGTTCTGCGGGGTGTACTTCATGGCGGAATCCGCCGCCCTGCTGGCGCGGCCCGGCCAGAAGGTGTACCTGCCGGAGCATTCCGCCAACTGCGTCATGGCGCAAATGGCCCCGGCGGAACGGGTGGACGCGGTGCTGCGCGCCCTTCAGGCCGATGGCCGCAAGGTGGTGCCGCTGGCCTACGTGAACACCTCGCTGGCGGTAAAGGCCGTGGTTGGGCGGCACGGCGGCGCGGTGTGCACATCCGCCAACGCACGCACCATGCTGGAATGGACCCGAAACCAGGGCGACGCCGTGCTGTTTCTGCCGGACAAGAACCTGGCCCGCAACACCGCGAACCTTCTTGGCATTCCCGATGAAAGGCGGCACATGCTGGACGTGCGGTCTGCCAGTTTTAGCGCCGACGTGCTGACCGACTCGGCCCGCCGGGCGGAACTGCTGATCTGGCCCGGCTGTTGCGCCATCCACGCCCGGTTCAACCTGCGCCAGATGGAAACGGCCCGCGCAGCACACCCCGGCTGTCGCATAGTGGTGCATCCGGAATGTTCGCCAGAGGTGGTCAACGCCGCCGATGCCGCCGGGTCCACCACCACCATCATCCGCTTTGCCGACGAGGCCCCCAAAGGTTCTACCGTCATCATCGGCACGGAAATCAACCTCGTGCGGCGGCTGGCCCGCCAGCATGCCGGGCGGCTGACCGTGCTGCCCCTGCTGGAAAGCGCCTGTTCGCACATGGCCCGCGTGACAGAGCCCAAGTTGCTGCACACCCTGGAGGGCGTGGCGGCGGGCACGGAAGCCCCGGTCACCGTGCCCATGGACCTGCACGAACCCGCCAAGGCAGCCCTGCAACGCATGCTGGACGCCTGTGCCTGAGCAGGCGTAGGAAGAAACAGCGGCCCGCGCGATGCCCGCCGATATACGGGCGCCGCGCGGGCCGACAAGCATCCTGCGTCCGGCCTGTCCAACCTGGCTGGCCTGGCTGGCCTGGCTGGCAGATATGGACCAAGCCGCTTTGGTTCTGGTTGATTTGGCCCAGACCCGAAACGATTTTTCCCCGCCCGCGCCAGCCGCCCCTTTCGCCGCCGGAAGTGCCCCGGCAGGTGCAAGGCCCGGCGCACGGACACCGCACCACATCCCCCACGCCGCCACTTCGCAAGGGACCCGCCATGAACAATTCCTCCTACCGCCTGCACACTCCGGTACTGGTCATCGGCTCGGGCATCGCCGGGTGCACTGCCGCGCTCACCCTGGCCGACCAGGGCATCGAAGTGACGCTCATCAACAGCGGTCAGCAACTGGACAGCGGCAATTCCGCCCTGGCCCAGGGCGGCATCGTGTTCCGCGCGGGCGACGGCGACCCCCGCCAACTGGAAAGCGACATCCTCATCGCCGGGCACCGCCACAACCACCTGCGCGCGGTGCGCCACATCGCGCGCAGCGGCCCAAAGGCCGTGCAGGACATCCTTGTGGACCGGCTGCACATCCCCTTTGCCAAAGGGCGCACCCCCGAATGCGAATGGGACCTGACCATGGAAGGCGGCCACGGGGCGCACCGCATCCTGCACTGCGCCGACTACACCGGACGGGCCATCATGGACGGGCTGATGGCGGCTGTGAACGACGCCCCCAACATCCGCGTGCTGTCGGAACGCACTGCCGTCGACCTGCTGACCAGCCACCACCACGCCCGCAACAACGAATTCCGCTACCAGCTCAACAACCAATGCGTGGGGGCCTACGTCTTCAACGAGCAGTTGCGCCGGGTGGAAACCATCCTCGCCGACGTCACGGTGCTGGCCACCGGCGGCATCGGGCAGGTGTACCTGCACACCACCAACAGCCCGACCTCCATCGGCTCCGGCGTGGCCATGGCCAGCCGCGCCTTCGTACGCACCGAAAACCTGGAGTACGTGCAGTTCCACCCCACCGCCCTGCTGCATCGCAGTTCGCGCAGGTTCCTGGTCACGGAGGCCATGCGCGGAGAGGGCGGTCGGCTGGTGAACGGCAGCGGCGAGCATTTCATGGAACGCTACGACCCCCGCGCCGACCTTGCCCCGCGCGACATCGTGGCCCGGTCCATCGTGGAGGAAATGCTGCGCAACGGCGAGGAATGCGTGTACCTGGACGCCCGCCACATGGAGCAGGACCCGTCCGAGCGCTTCCCCACCATCTTCGCCCGGTGCATGGAACTGGGCATCGACATCCGGCGCGACCTGATTCCCGTGGTGCCCGCCGCACACTACTTCTGCGGCGGCATCCTTACCGACCTGACGGGCCGCACCACCCTGGAACGGCTGTACAGCGTGGGCGAATGCAGTTGCACCGGCGTGCACGGGGCCAACCGCCTGGCGTCCACATCGCTGCTGGAAGCCCTGCTATGGGGCCGCACCGCCGCAGAGGACATCGCCAAACGCTCCGGTGCCCAGCGTGGCCTTGGCAAGCGCCTGCGCGACTCCATCCCCGACTGGCAGTCATCCGGCGACGAACGCAACGACGACCCGGCCCTCATCGCGCAGGACTGGGCCACCATCCGCCACACCATGTGGAACTACGTGGGCATCACCCGCACCCGCAGCCGCCTGCAACGCGCCTTCGAAGACCTGCGCGACCTGTCGCGCCACCTGCACGACTTCTACAAGCGAACCCCGCTCTCCAAGCCCCTCGTGGACCTGTTCCACGGCTGCCAGACTTCGTACATGGTGACCATGGCCGCGCTGCGGAACAAGCAGAGCCTGGGGTGTCATTACCGGGTAGATTAGGGAGCGGTTTTTTGTACGCCTCCGGCGGGCAGGGGGCGATGCCCCCTGCCCCCCCGTACTGGGTAACTGTTTTCCCATCACCTAACGGAACTGCGTCCTCATCGGCGGCAATCCGCTATCAAGTGCAAACGCGAAGAACCGCCCTTTGGGCGGTTCTTCGCGTTGAAAAGGAGTGCAGGGGGAGACAGCGCGCTGCGATCGCCATCCGTAACACTCGAAGACGCGTGTAACGGCTGCCGTCCCTGCCCGCCGGAGGCTTACAAAAAGCTTCTCCCCCTCGCCTACTCCGCAAACAGGTTGTTGATGCGACACGCGGCGCAGGCCGCGCCGAACCCGTTGTCGATGTTGACCACGGTAACGCCGCTGGCGCACGAAGTGAGCATGCCAAGCAGCGCGGACAGCCCGGCGAAGTTGGCCCCGTACCCCACGGATGTGGGAACGGCGATGAGCGGCTGCGACACAAGGCCGCCCACCACGCTGGTGAGCGCGCCTTCCATGCCCGCCACCACGATGAGCACGCGGGCCTTGCGCAGTTCGTCCAGCCGGTCGAACAGGCGATGCACGCCCGCCACGCCCACGTCGGAGATGACCCACGCCCTGCTGCCCAGCATCTCGCAGGTCACGCGGGCCTCTTCGGCCACGGGCAGATCCGAGGTGCCAGCGGTGATGATGCCGATCTCGCCGGGCTTGAAGGTCAGTTCGCCGTGCAGCATGGTCAGGGTGCGGCCAAGGGGGTTGTAGGTGGCCTCCGGGCAGGAGGCCAGCACGTGCTCCGCCATTTCCGGCGAGACGCGGGTGGCCAGCACATGGCTGAGGCCGCGCAGCCGGGTGAAAATCTCCGCCACCTGTTCGGGCGTCTTGCCCGCACCGTAAACCACTTCCGGAAAACCGTTGCGCAGCTTGCGGTGCATGTCGAAGCGGGTGTGTCCCATTTCAAGGTACGGCAGGTCGCGCAGCTGCGACATGCCCTTGTCCACATCGATGGTGCCCGCTCGAATGCCTTCCAAAAGGTCCCGCAGGGCGTCTGTCCTGTCCATGTCGTCGTCCGTCAAGGCGGCGCGCCGCGCGGGCGCTGCCGGTATCATTGTCAAAAATCGTGTCGTATTAAGTGCGGGCTTTCCCGATAGCCAGATACACGTCGGCCAGAGGAATGCCATGCTTGCGCGCCAACGCCTTGCAGTCTTCCAGTTCCGGCTTGGCGCGCAGCACCTCGCCGTCCAGCAGGGCCAGCTTCATGGTCACCGGCCCCAGCGGGGTTTCCAGCCGCTCGAAGCGCGTTTCCAGCACCAGCTTGTCGATGGGCACGCTCTTGATGCCCAGCGTGGCGGTGTGCCGGAACAGCAGCCGCGCGAAGCGTTCCTGCTCGCCCTGTGCGCAGAGCAGCGAAACGCAGGTGGCGGGCCGCCCCTTCTTCATCATGATGGGCGTGAAATGCACGTCCATGGCGCCCGCTTCCATCAGCGTGTCCATGGCCACGGCCAGTTGCTCGGCGGTCATGTCGTCGATGTTGCATTGCAGCAGGCGCGCGGGCTCCGTGGGCAGCGGAACTGCGGTTCCGGATGCGATCCCGGATGTGATCTCGGACGCGGCCCCGAATGCGGCGGGGAATGCCGTGGCTGAGGCACCGCCAGCCGCCAGACCGGCGTGCGTTGCATCCACCTCGGCCAGGTGCACCCGCAGCAGGTTGGGCAGTTCGGTATCGCGGTGGCCGATGCCGTAGCCGGTGCGCTGCACGGCCATGCGCGGCGCGGCGGTGAAGCGGGACACCAGCGTGGCCAGGATGGCCGCGCCCGTGGGGGTGGTGGTTTCGTGCGGGCTGGCCCCGCGTGTGGTGGGAATGCCGGACAGGATTTCCGCCGTGGCCGGGGCGGGCACGGGCATCAGCCCGTGGGCGCAGCGCACGAAGCCGCCGCCAAGCTCCACGGGCGAAGCCCAGGCCGCGTCCACGCCAAGGCGGTGATAGCAGATGGCCGCACCCACGATGTCCACGATGGAGTCGGTGGCCCCCACCTCGTGAAAATGCACCTCGTCCACCGGTTTGCCGTGCACCCTGGCCTCGGCCTCGGCCAGCCTGCGAAAAATCGCCAGGCTGGTGCGCTGCACCTGTTCCGGCAACGTACTGGCGGTGATGATGGCCTCTATGTCCGGCAGGTTGCGGTGCGGCGGGTGATGGTGCCCGTGGGGGTGCGGGTGCGCATGTGCATGGCCGTGCTCGTGGCCATGCCCGTGGTCATGTCCGTGGTCATGGGCATGAGCATGATCGCGCCCGGCATGGTGCGCCGCCTCGTGCGGGTGGGCGTGATGGTGGCCGTGGTGATTCCCATGGTGATGGTCGTCATGTTCGTGACGCGCGTGGTGATGCCCATGGTCATGCTCCTCATGCCGGTCGTGCCGGTGTGGGTGGCCATGATCATGCCCGTACCCATCCCCCTGCCCGCAGTCCTGCCCTTCGTGCGCCAGCGCCACGTCCACACGCAGGCCGGCAATGCCCTTGCGCATGTCGGACGTCACCCGCAGTTCGAACTCGTGGTCCAGCTCCAGCTTCGAAAGTTCGGCCCGCAGGTAGTCGGGCTCCACGCCAAGGGACAACAGCGCGGCAAGGTGCATGTCGCCGCTCATGCCCGCGAAGCAATCGTAGAACAGTATCTTCACGCCGGGTAACCCTCTGGTGGCGTAGGCCATCGCAGCCCGCACGGAACGGGCGGTGAGAACGTGTGTGCATCAACACCCGGACCTGAAACCAATCCGGGAGCCCATCAAGAACATATCCGGCAAAAGCTTATCCGGGGCCGGGGCGGGTGGTCCACCCCGGCCTGCCGAATCGCTCAGGCTGCTTCCAACTTAGGATTTTTGTTCGCTGGCGAGAAAAACAAGCCTGCCATAGGGGAATGCCGCAACCGTTATGCGAGTCTTCGAGCATTACGGATGAGGACCGCAACGCGTACTCTTATCGTATTTGACCGCCATGGCAGGCGAAGCTTGACCGCTCTGCGCTCGATGCCCGTAAAACTCGCACGCTCGCCTAACGGGCACGCTTCGCGCCCTTCGGGTCGGTCAGCCAGCGAGCAAAAAGACAATTTGGAATGCCCTACGCGGTGCGGCGCAATAACTGCCGCCCCGCCTCCTGCAACTGGGCAAAGTCCGCCCCTTCCAGTTCGGCGGCCAGTTCGGCCAGCACGTCCGGAATGGCGATGTGCTGCGGACAATTTTCCATGCACTGACCACAAGCCACACACTGCGAGGCGTAACCGGGGCCTTCGCCGCCGATCTCGCCACTCATGCGCAGGGCGTACAGGAACTTGCCTTCCAGAATGTTTCCGAACATGTGCATCTTGTTGTACGTCTCGAAGCACATGGGAATGGAAACGTTCATGGGGCACGGCATGCAGTAGCCGCAGCCGGTGCAGCGCACCTTCATCAGTTCGCGATACCTGGCGTTGGCGCGGGCCACCAGTTCCAGTTCCTGCGGGGTCATGGACCCGGCCTCGGCGGAACCCGCGATGGCCAGGTTTTCGGCGATGTGCGCTTCCTCGTTCATGCCGGACAGCACCACGGTCACTTCCGGGTGGTTCCAGATCCAGCGCAGCGCCCATTCCACCGGGGTGCGCCGAACGGGCGATTCGTCCCAGATGGCCTGCACGGCGGGCGGCGCGGTGACCAGCCCCAGGTTGCCGCCGCGCAACGGCTCCATGATGATCACCCCGATGTCCTTGCCCGCCGCGTAGCGCAGCCCTTCGGTGCCCGCCTGATAGGTTTCGTCCAGGTAGTTGTACTGGATCTGGCAGAACACCCAGGGGTAGGCGTCGATGATGCGCCTGAAGTCTTCCGCCAGCCCGTGGAATGAAAACCCGGCATTGACGATGCGCCCGTCGGCCTTGGCCTTTTCCAGAAATTCCAGCACACCCAGGCCGTGCACGGTGTCCCACAAGGTACCGTCCAGCGCGTGCACCAGATAGTAGTCGATGCTATCGACGCCAAGGCGCTCCAGTTGCGCGTTCAGGTAGCGATCCATGTCGGCGCGGTTCTTCACCAGCCACGAGGGCAGCTTGGTGGCCACTTTCACCTTCTCGCGGTAGCCGTCTCGCAGGGCCTTGCCGAGCACGATCTCGCTTTCTCCGTGGTGGTACGGCCACGCCGTGTCCATGTAGTTGACCCCGCCGTCGATGGCGCTACGGATCTGCGCGATGGCCCGGGCCTCGTCCACCCTGCCGTCCAGCATGGGCAGGCGCATGCAGCCGAAGCCCAACGCGGACAGCGTGTCACTGTTCTTGGGCATGGTTCTGTACAGCACGTCTCGCTCCTTCGGTGCCGGGCGCGGCGCGCCCGTTCACGGTTATGCGGACTGCGCGACCCCCAGCCCTCGCGGGTGCTTGCGGAAAAGGCCGCCGCTGCCGCCATCCGGGCCGCGTAACGCCGATGCAACCGGCGAACGCGGGGGATGCTTGATGCTCCGTGAATAAACGGACCATACCCTGGCGAAAAGGCACATTCCTGCCAATCTCTTGCCTGATCCTGCAGCTCATAGCAGAAACGCATCAAAGCTGTTACGTTCCCAAAATCGTAGCGCAGCGCATATCGCCCCCCGAACTGGAGACTACATGTCTGAAATAGCAGAACTCATGAGCAAATTGGCAATCAGCGAGGGCAAGACGGAAACCGGCCTGCCCGGCGTAGGGCTGTACAAAACCTCCGGTTCCATCCACCGCACGCCGCTGCTGTACCAGCAGGGGCTGATCATTCTCGGCCAGGGGGCCAAGCTGGTGCACTTTGGCGGTCGGGTCTACCAGTACGACCAGGACCACTACCTTGCCCTCAGCGTGCCCATTGCCGCCGAATGCGAGGCCGTGGCCACGCCGGAAAAGCCGTTGCTGTCCCTGGTCGTGGACATCGACCTTGGCGTGCTCAACGAACTCATAGGTCAGATAGAAGACCGTATCGACTACCGGTCGCTGACGCAAGGGTGCACCCATCAGGGGCTGTTTCTGGCCAGGGCAGACGCCGCCTTCAAGAGCACGGTGCTGCGCCTGCTGATGGCGCTGTCCTGTCCGCTGGAAGCGCAGGTACTGGGGCCGGGCCTGGTGCGCGAGCTGCTGTTCCGGGTGCTGTGCGGAGAAAATGCGGCGGCCCTGCACGCGCTGGCCACCAAGAACACCAACATGTCGCGCATCGAAAAGGCGCTGAAGCAGATCCACGGCAACTTTTCGGAGCCGTTCAACGTGGACCAGCTGGCGGGCTTCGTGAACATGAGCCCGTCCACCTTCCACCGGGCCTTCAAGGACGTCACCGCATTTTCGCCCATCCAGTACCTGAAGCGGGTGCGCCTGAACAAGGCGCGCAGCCTGCTGCGCGAGGATGGCGTGCGCGCCAGCGAGGCCGCGCGCATGGTGGGCTACGAAAGCGTTTCGCAGTTCAGCCGGGAATTTCGCCGCTACTTCGGCATCAGCCCCAGCCACGCGGGTGGGATGAACGAGGAATGACCCGCCCGCAACAGCCACAGGGTCGGATCGTCACGATATCTGGCCCAGTCGCGGGCCAGCTTGGCGCTCGGGGGTTCGCCCCGCCAATGCAAACCGCCCGGTGGCGGCTGGCCGGGCCTGCCACACGCCGGGCGTGAACGCGGTCGCCAAGGTTGCGGCCTACAGCAGGTAGACGCGCACCACCATGATGCCCGTCCACAACTGCCACAGCGCCAGCACCACCAACAGCAGGTTGTTGACGCCGTGCACCAGCGGCAGCAGCTTGCGGCGCTTTTTCACCACGTCCATGCGCTGCCCGGTGAAGTAGCCCACCGCGCACAGCGGCACCATCAGCAGCCCCACCCAGGCGTGCGCGCCGGTAATGAACACGCTTGACCACGCCAGCCGGGCCACGGCCAGCCCCAGCAGCGAACCCGCCGCCCACAGGCCAAGGGCCACGGTGCCCCATTTGACGTGCGGCTTCCAGGGAAAGACCACCTTGCGCCCCATGTGCGAGGCCTGAAAGCGTATCCAGCCGAAATACATGGCGTAGAGGCCGATGAGCGTGGCGACGAACTGCAGGACGGGGTGAATCCAGACCATGGCGGCTCCCGGTGCGGATGTGGAGGGAAGAGGAAGTATCCGTACTTAGAACAAAGGCAGCATCCGGTCCAGCAGCAACAGCAGCATCAGCGCGGGCATGGCTGCATCGGCGGCGCGCAGGACGACGACATCGCGCCCGGTCATGCCGGTGCATGGTGACGCCTGCCCCGCATCCGCTCTCGCGGTCACACCCACGGCATCTTCCGTCACGCCGCCTGCCAGCCGCGCCAGTGCCGAAACGCCCAGCAGGGCCACGCCCAGCAGGACAACCCCGGCACGGACCAGCGGGGCATGCAGCAAGGGAAACACGGGCAGCATCAGCACGGCCACGGCATGGGCGTGGCACCACACCCGCAGCAGCCGGGCATAGCGTGCGGCGGCAAACTGGGCGGGGGGCACGGGCAGTCCGGCACGGGCGTAGTGGATGCGTTCGCGCTGGGCGCGCAGCCAGAAATGGGGCACCTGCCACAGCACGTACACCCCGTACAGCAGTATGGCCACGGGGTCGCGCGGGTCGCCGCCCGCCGCCATCCAGCCCAGCAGTGGCGGCATGGCCCCCACCAGGGCGCCCGGCAGCAGGGCGAACGAGGTGACGCGCTTCAGCGGGGTGTACACCCCGTTGTAGACCGCGGCGATGCCCACGCCCACCAGAAGCAGCAACAGCCCGGACACCGGAGGAGAATCCGGCACTGGCGCGGCGACGCCGGGCACGGCATCGTACGGAAGGTTTCCGGCCTGTCCGGTCGCCAGCACCTCGCCCAGTTCTCCGGCAGCATGCAGGCAGCCCAGCGCCGCCGCGAACAGCAGTGCGCCGATCCCAGCCGCCACCCACGGCATCATGCGCCCGGTCGGCAGCGGTCGTACCGCCGTGCGGGGCAACAGCGCGTCGATGTCCCGCTCCTGCACCTGATTCCACGCCGAACAGGCAGCGGCCAGCAGCATGGCCCCGGCCACCACCCAGACGAACGCAAGCGCGGGATTGCCCCCGGCCTGCCCGGCATCCCCGAACGTGCGGGCAAAAGGCAGCGGTACGGCAAGCAGAAAGCCGAACGCCGTGGCCGCCCCCACCATCAGGGTCACGTTCAGGCGCAGCAGCAGGCGCAGGTCATGCAGGCGGGGCATACGTCAATGTTCTCCGGCAGGTAATCCCCCGCCCTTCGGGTCGGAAACCGGCGCGCAAAAGGACGGCTTGCATCAATGTGCGTGCCGGCCAAGGGATTTGATGTACTCCACCATGCTCCCCAACTGCTCCGGCGTCAGGTGTTCGTACGGCGGCATCATGGGGTCGAAGCCCTTCACAGTGCCTTGCGTCTGCGCATTGGCGATCTTGGCGCGCAGGTACGCCTCGTCGGCGGTGACCTGCTGTTCCCTGCCGTCGCGCAGCACGGTGGTGGGCGCGTTCCACAACCCCTTCAGGGTCGGCCCGGCAATGATGGAGCCATCGGTGGAATGGCACGAGATGCAGCCCTCGGCCTCCATCAGCCGCCTGCCTTCCTCGCGTCCCACCTCGTTGCCGTGCATCAGCCAGGCCAGCATCTGCTCCATGTCCTCACGGGGCACCATGCCCTCGGTGGACGGCATGATGGGATCGTAGCCCACCACCAGTTCGCCGTTGGGGTCGGTGAAGGCGCGGCGCAGGTAGCCTTCGTCGGCAAACACCTTGCGCCTGGTGCCGTCCGGCAGGGCCACTTCTCGCTCGGCGCCGTACAGGTCCTTGAAGGTGGGGCCGACGCCGGGCGTTCCGTCCAGCGAATGGCACGAGGTACAGCCGTAGGTCTCCATCAACGCCCTGCCCTTGCCGCCGGGCGCATCGGCGCTGGCCAGCCAGGCATCGAAGGCGGCCTTGTCCACCACCTTCACCGTGGTGATCATGTTGGCGTGCTTCAGGCCGCAGTATTCGGCGCACAGCAGGTCGTACTCGCCGGGGCGGTCGGCCTTGAACCAGGCATAGGTTTCCATGCCGGGCACGGTATCCATCTTGATGCGAAAGGCAGGCACGAACAGGCTGTGGATCACGTCCGTGCTGGTCATGTTCAGCTTCACCGGGGTGTCCACGGGCACCACCAGCACGCTGCCCCGCTTGCCGCCGGGGTATTCGAACACCCACGACCACATGCGGGCCGTCACCTTTACCTCCATGGCGCCCTCGGGCACGGTGCGCAGGGCCTTGTAGCCCTCCCACCCGTAGTAGAACAGCCCCATGACGATGATGGAGGGAATCACCGTCCACGCGATCTCGGCGGGGACGTTGCCGGAAAACTGCGCGGGCACGGGGTGGCGCGATTCGTGGTAGCGCCACACGAACCACAGCATGGCTGCGGTGATGGCCAGCAAAACGAACACCGAGAACCCGAAGATGATGGTGAACGCCAGGTCCACCTGCTGCACGGGCGTCAACGATTGCGGATACATGGGAACCTACCTGTAGGCCACGTCGAAGAAGGTTAACCCGATGGCGATGGCAAGGATGACGAAGGCCGTGAACACCATCAGCCGGATGACCCTGCCCTCGTAGCGCAGGTGCATGAACCACAGGATGACCAGCCCCGCCTTGGTGGTGGCCACGCTCAGCGCCACCACCACGTTCAGGAAGCCGAAGTCGAAACTGGTGACGCCCACGGTGATGGCGGTCAGCAGCATCAGGGCCGCCCACACCAGCATGTTGGTGCGCACCGGGACGGCGTGGTGCCCCGCGTCATGCACGGCATCGGGTCCTGCATCAGGCCCGGTATCGTATTTGATATCGTGTCCGGTCATGCTGGCCCCCTAGACCACAAGGTAGAAGAGCGGAAACAGGTAGATCCACACAAGGTCCACCAGGTGCCAGTACAGGCCGCCGTTCTCCAGGAACACGAAGTGTTCCGGGGTCACCCGGCCCACGCGCATCAGGTGCCATCCGTACATCAGCACGGCCCCGCCAATGATCACGTGGATGCCGTGCAGCCCGGTCATCAGGTAGTACAGGTTGAAGAACACCATCTCACCGGGCGGCAGCTTCAGCAGCGCAGGGCTGTCCGGGTAGATGCCGTGGCCGATCTTGGCGCTCCATTCGAAGAACTTGTTGACCAGGAACACCCCGGCCATGGCCACGGTCAGCAGCACCAGCCGCTGCGAAAGCACCACCTTGCCGCGCTGCAGCGCGCTGATGGCAAGAGCCATGCACAACGAACTGGTGATGAGCACGATGGTGTTGGCCGTGCCGAAAATGCGGCTCAGGTCCTTGCCCGCGGCGTGGAATTCCGCCGGGTAGCGGTGCAGGTACACGGCATAGAGCAGGAACAGCCCGCCGAACAGCAGCACTTCCGTGAACAGGAACAGCCACATGCCGATCTTGGCGCCTTCGTAATCGCGGTGCTCATGCATCGGGCTTCACCCCCGTGTAGTCGTAGGGGCCATGGGTGACCACGGGCTCGGCATCGAAGTTGTGATGCGGCGGCGGCGAAGGCACCATCCATTCCAGGGTGGCCGCTCCCCACGGGTTGCGGCCCACGGGCTTGCCGTGGCGGATGCCCCGCCAGAGGTTCCAGAACATCAGCAGAAGCCCCGCCGCCAGCACCCACGAGCCCATGGTGGAGAGAAAGTGCCCCTCGGCGTACTTGGGCAGATAGTCGTAGTAACGGCGCGGCATGCCCTGCAACCCGATGATGAACATGGGGAAGTACAGGATGTTGAAGCCCACGAAGGCGATCAGGCACGACCAGTTGGCGATGCGCTTGTCGTACATGCGCCCGTAGACCTTGGGGAACCAGTAGTGCATGGCCCCGAACAGGCCGAAGCCCAGCCCGCCGAAGATCACGTAGTGAAAGTGCGCCACCACGAAGTAGGTGTCGTGCACGTGCACGTCGGTGCCCGCCGCGCCCAGCACAAGGCCCGTCAGCCCGCCGATGGAAAACAGGAAGATGAACGCCAGCGCGTACCACAGGGGCGGTTCCACCCGTATGGACCCCTTGTACAGCGTGGACACCCAGTTGAAGACCTTGATGGCCGAGGGAATGGCCACCACGAAGGTCAGGAACGAGAAGACCATCACCGCGGTGTCGCTCATGCCGCTGACGAACATGTGGTGCGCCCACACCAGCGACCCGGCAAAGGCGATGGCCAGGCTGGAAAAGGCTATCATCTTGTACCCGAAGATGGGCTTGCGCGCGAACACCGGCAGGATTTCGGAAATCACGCCCATGGCGGGCAGGATCATGATGTACACCGCCGGATGCGAATAGATCCAGAACAGGTGCTGGTACAGGATGGGGTCGCCCCCGCGCGAAGGATCGAACAGCCCCACGCCCAGCACGCGTTCGGCAAAGATGAGCAGCACGGTGATGCCCAGCACCGGCGTGGCCAACACCTGGATCCACCCGGTGGCGTACAGCGACCAGCAGAACAGCGGCAGGCGCGTCCAGGTCATGCCGGGGGCGCGCAGCCGGTGCAGGGTGGTGATGAAATTCAGCCCGGTGAGAATCGACGAAAAGCCCAGGATGAACACGGCAACGACGGCCACGTCCACATTGGTGGTGGTCACCGCGCTGAAGGGCACGTAGAAGGTCCAACCCGTGTCGGGCGCACCCTTGCCGGTAACCAGCGAGACAACGGCCAGCACCGCGCCGATGACGTACAGCCACCACGAAAAGATGTTCAACCGGGGAAAGGAAACGTCCTCCGCCCCGATCTGGATGGGCAGGAAGATGTTGCCGAATGCGGCAGGAATGCTGGGGATGACCACCAGGAAGATCATCACCACCCCGTGCAGGGTGAACAGCGCGTTGTAGGTCTGCGGCCCCATGATGGTGCGACCCGGCGCGATGAGTTCCAGCCGGATCAGGAAGCCCAGCGTCAGCCCCACCAGAAACATGGCGACGATGCAGTACAGGTACAGCATGCCGATGCGCTTGTGGTCGGTGCTGAATATCCACGAGGCAATCCCGCCCTTCGTGCCGGGCAACGGCTGGAAGAAGTTCGGGTGGTCGTGCGCGTCTGCGCTCATGCGATGGTCTCCTGTGTCTGGTACGGACAGTGAACCGGAAAGCGACTATCAACGGAAACGGACCGGCGGACGCAAAAGGCCGAAGCGGCGGCCTAGCCTTGGGGAGGCCCCGGCATTGACGTATCTGACGACGACGGGCCGGATGCAGACGAACCGGACGGGGGCGTGCCAGACGGGGCGGATCCATTCTGCCCCTTGCGCTCCTTCCTGCGCGGGCCACCCCGCACCAGCACGAACAGCAGCACCGCCGCGCCGAACAGGATGATCAGCCCGGCAATGCGCATGAAATCGAACACATAGCGCCTACCTTCCGGGTCGTAGGTGAAGCAGTACGACAGCACCCGCTTTACCGACAGGCCGATGGTGCCGTGCGAGGCTTCCGTGACGGCCATGGTCAGGTCGAAGGGCATGAAGTTCTGGCCGTACAGGTAGCGCACCACCTTGCCCCCCGGTGCGGTGACCACCAGCACCACGGGATGGATGAAGTCGCGCCCCTGCCGGGTGAACCGGAACCCGATGGCGTCCATGAACCTGTTGATGGACGCAAGGTCGCCGGACAGGAAGCGCCAGCCTTCCTCCGGATAGGCAAAATTCATGGCCGCGAAATAGTTCTGCTTCTTGCGCGCGGCCAGTTGGGGGGTGTCCGTCTCGTCAAAGCTCACGGACAGCACCCGGTAGTCCTTGCCGGGTTGCAGCGAAACCTGCGGCAGCACCCGCGCCAGCGAGCTTTGCAGCATGTTGCACACCGTGGGGCAGGAATAATAGATGGGCGCGATGATGACCGGCACATCCATCAGGGTGCGCGGGTCGATGGGACTGCCCGACTCGTCGCGCAGCAGGATGCCCTCGGGGATGATGTCACCGAGGCGCTCGTCCACCCCCGCCAGGGGCGTCTGGGCGGATGGATCGCCGGAAGCGCCCTGCCCCGGCTGACCGGATTGTCCGGATTGACCGGGTTGCCCCAGTTTCCCTGTGGTGGGCGGGGGCACCGGATGCACGTGCTCCGCAGGGGGCGGGGCGGTTTCGGCTGCGCCGTGGCCAGCATGGGAATCCTGCGCCGGGGCGGCAGTTGGCGGGGCGTGCCCCGCGTGTCCCGTGCTCCCTTCCTGATCCGCCTGACCTGCCTGAAGCTGGGGCATGGGGGCGCTGCCGTGCCCGGCATGGTCGGCAGGGGCCGGGGCGGCATGGTCGGCAGGGGCCGGGGCGGCATGCCCGGCATGGTCGGCAGGTGCATCGTGACCGGCATGGTCGGCAGGTGCATCGTGACCGGCATGGGCTGCGCCGCCCGCGCCATCCCTGGCATCCGTGGCGGCAGGTACACCATCGGCAGCGGCAAGCAGAATCGGGGACAAGACGGGGGACGGAGCGACGGTAGAAACCGCCGCCCGCCCCCCTACGGCAGACACAACAGACAAACCAAGCAGCAAGGCCGCGGCGGCAAGCGCGCGCACGCCGACAATCGTCAGGGAATGGTGGCGTACGCGCATCGCCCCGCTCCTACAGCTTGGACATGTAGTCGGCCATGGCCTTCATTTCCTCGTCGGAATAGCGCTTGACGAGGTTGGTCATGACGGCCTTCTTCTCACCGCCGTAGCTGCCGTCGGCATAGCCCTTCAGCTTCTTGAACAGTTCGTCGGTCTTCTGGCCCTTCACGGGCATGCCGACACCCATGGCCTGCTTGGAGCCGTCGGCCCCGTGGCAGCCCACGCAGGACTTGTACAGGGCGGCGCCGTCGGCGGCCATGGCGGCGGAAACGCCAAAGGCGAGGGCGGCACAGATGCTCAGGACCACAAGAGTGCGTTTCATGCGAATTCTCCTTTTCTGGTGATGCCAGGTTTACCCGATAACGCGCGGGGGTACCCGCCGGATCGGTCTAGAAGGAAGCCATGTGCGCGGCCAGCGCGCGCATGTCCCCGTCCGAAAGCTTTTTGGCAATGCCCGCCATGACGGCCTTTTTCGAGCCGCCATAGCTGCCGTCCGCATAGCCCTTGAGCTTGCCGTACAACGCGTCGGCGGTCTGACCCTTCACCGGGCGGGCTACCCCCAGGGCAGCCTTGCCGCCGTCCTCGCCGTGGCAGCCCGCACACTGGGCATACAGCCCGGCAGCATCGGCGGCCACCGCCGTGCAGACGGCCACCGGAACCCATGCCGTACAGGCAAGCAGCACGCCAAGAACCGTACCGACCACGATTGCCCTCATGTCACCTCCACGGGACAAAAACGATTCCAAGTACCCGTAGGATAACGCCTGTCGGCAAAAAAAAGCAACCTCCTTCGCGCATTGGACGCAACCCCGCACCACTCGTGGCGCCTGGCTCACCATGAGCAGCAACCCTTGCGCGATCCTTACGCCGTTCTTACGCAATCCGCAGATATTGAGGATGATAACATGAAAAACGGGCGGCACTCGCGTACCGCCCGTCCATTTCAGTCCAAGCCGGAACAGACCGTCTACACGGCCCCTTCCTGTCCGACGCGCGGCGCGGGTTCCTTTTCCTCCTCGGGCATGCCGAAGTGCAGCAGCACCGGGCTTGCCACGAAAATGGACGACAGGATGCCCACGAACACGCCCACCAGCATGGTCAGCGCAAAGTCGTGGATGACCCCGCCGCCCAGCACGAACAGCGCCAGGATGACCAACAGCGTGGTGCCGCCCGTCAGGATGGTGCGGCTGAGCGTCTGGTTGATGCTGGTGTTGATGATGCGCCCGTAGCTCCATTCCTTGCGGTGGGTGCGCAGCGTTTCGCGGATGCGGTCGTAGACGATGATGGTGTCGTTCAGCGAGTAGCCCACCAGGGTCAGGATGGCCGCCACGATGTTCAGGTCCACTTCCCTGTTCAGCAGGGACAGCACGCCCAGGGTGATGAGCACGTCATGCACCAGCGCCACGATGGCCCCAAGGGCGAAGTTGAGCCGCAGCTTCCAGCACAGCACCATGGTGAGCACCAGCGAAAACGGCACCAGCCACAGCTTGGGCACGCCGATGAGACCCAGCAGGTACATGCCGCCCGCCAGGGTGCCGGCCATGACGGCGGACGCCATCCAGCGGCGCTCGAACCGACCGGAGATGTAGATGGCGATGAGCAGCACCGCGTAGTACAGCGCCTCCACCGCCTTGCTCTTCAGGTCCGCGCCAACCTTGGGGCCGACCATTTCCAGCCGCTGCACCTCGAACGTGGCGTCCTTGATGTTGGCGGTCAGCGCCTCGGTTACGGTCGTGCGAAGAACCTCTGCCGACTCGTCGGAGTGCGAGATGCGGATGAGGTAGTCTGTCTCGCCCTCGCCGAAGCGCTGCACGGCAAGGCCGGGCAGGCTGGCGCCCGAAAGGCTCTTCTTCAGGGTGTCGTCGGCCACGGGCCGGTCGAACTTGACCTGCACGATGGCCCCGCCCGCGAAGTCGATGCCGTAGGTCAGCCCGCCCCTGAAGACGATGGAGAGCAGCCCCACGAGGATGAGCGCGATGGAAATCACATACGCCTTGTGGCGCATGCCCACGAAATCGATATTGGTATCATGCCGGATGAACGAGAAACCCATTGTGGCTCTCCTCCGCTATATGCTGAGGCGTTTGTCGCCCGAACCGCCCTTCCAGGCCTGGAAGACCACGCGCGAGACGAAGATGGCGGTGAACATGGACGCGATGATGCCCAGCGACAGCGTGACGGCAAAGCCGCGCACCGGGCCGGTGCCGAACTGATACAGGATGGCCGCCGCGATGATGGTGGTCAGGTTCGAGTCGGTGATGGCCAGCGTGGCGCGGTCGAAGCCCTCGTTGATGGCGGAAAGGGCGGTGTGCCCCCTGCGCAGTTCCTCGCGGATGCGTTCGTAGATCAGCACGTTGGCGTCAACGGCCATGCCCAGGGTCAGTACGATGCCCGCAAGGCCCGGCAGGGTCAGGGTGGCGCCGAATGCCGCCATGCCCGCAAGGATGAGCAGCACGGTGAAGCACAGCATGACGTTGGCGATGAGGCCGGGCATGCCGTAGTACACCATCATGAACAGCATCACCACCGCGCCGCCGACAACGGCGGCCATGATGCCCTTGTCGATGGATTCCTGCCCCAGCGAAGGGCCGACGGTGCGCTCCTCAAGCACGCTCACCGGCGCGGGCAGCGACCCCGCGCGCAGCACGATGGCAAGGTCCTGAGCTTCCGCCGTGGAGAACTTGCCGGTGATGCTGGCGCGCCCCCCGCCGATCTTTTCCTGGATGACCGGCGCGGAGTAGACCTTGCCGTCCAGCACGATGGCCAGGCGCTTGCGCACGTTTTCCTGGGTGATGCGTTCGAACATGGCCGCACCGCGGCTGTTGAAGGTCAGCATCACATAGGCCTGGTTGAAATTGTCGAAGCCGGGGCGCGCATCGGCCACGTATTCGCCGGTAAGCACGGCTTCCTTGTCCACCACCACGGGGGTTTCGGCCTGGCTGCCGTCGGCCCCGCGCCGGACCATGGGCCGCAACTCGGTGCCGGGGGGCAGGATGCCGCGCGCGGCCTTTTCCGCGTCCACGTCATCGCGTACGATGTGGAATTCCAGGTGGGCCGTCTGGCCGATGATCTGGATGGCGCGCTGGGTGTCGTGCAGGCCGGGCAACTGGATCTGGATGCGGTTGTCCTGCTGCTTGCGGATGTCCGGTTCGGCCACACCGAACTGGTCGATGCGGTTGCGGATGGTCTTGACCGCCTGCTCCAGCGCCATATCGCTGATGTTCTTGCGATATTCCGGTTTCATGGTGGCCACGTAGCGCAACTGTCCGTCATCGGTGGACTGCGGCGCGGCAACACTGAGCTGATGGAACTGCTTGGCCAGCAGTTCGCCCAGCACCTCGCGCTGCTCGGCCTTGGCCAGCACGAACTCTATGCGGTCGCCGGGCAGCACGCGCGGGCGCAGGACGAAGACGTCCTTCTCGCGCGCCGAGGTGCGGATGTCCTGGCCCATCTGCGTCAGCGAGTTTTCCACGGCCTTGTCCACGTCGACGCCAAGCGTCAGGTGGATGCCGCCCATGAGGTCAAGCCCGAGGCTGATGGTGCTGTCGGGCAGCAGCCGACCCAACGGCGAAGACTTGATGCCCGGCAGGCTCGGCAGCACGTAGGCCGCGCCGAACAGCAGCACGGCCAGCACCACGGCGAGTCTCCAGCGGAAACCCTCTTTCATTGCGACTCCTGGAGTTGCGGTATGTCACGCGGGTGCGGCGCGCGGCCGCATTCACGGCAAAAAGGCAAGCAGGCGCCAGCCGTGCGGACGGCGCGCGTGCTTGCCCCATGCCGAGGGAAACAGGGCTAGTTCTGCCCGTCCTTCCCGTTTTCCTTCTTGTCCGCGTCCTTGGCGGCCTTCTTGTCGGCAGGCTTCTTTTCTTCCTTCTTCGCCTTGGGGTCGATGACCGCGCTGACGAAGGAACGGCCCACGCGAACCTTGGTTTCGCCAAGGTCGAGCACCAGCACATCTTCCTGCACTTCAAACACGCGGGCGTAGATGCCGCCTGCGGTCACCACGTTGTCGCCCTTCTTGATAGACGCCAGCATGGCCTTGTGTTCCTTGGCCTTCTTCTGCTGGGGACGAATCAGGAGAAAGTAGAAAATGGCGAACATGAGAATCAGCGGTACGAAAGACGCGATGGGGTTGGCCCCACCGCCCGCCGGCTGACCCGCGCCCATGGCGTACGCCACATTGGTCCAGAGCATGATGCCTCCTTGAAGGTTACGCCCCCGCAAGGAGGGCGTTATGGTCGCAAAACGTGACTTACCTACCTGCCGTGGCCTTTTTTTTCAACGCTTTTCTGCCCGTCGCACCGCGTGGCCCGTGCGGCGCGCCCCCCTGAAGACAGGCGGCGGCAGGCATGCCCTGCCCCCCCTGCAGAGGCTGGCTGGCAATGCGCCAGCCTTCCGTAAGGCAGGACATGGTTCAGCAGAAGTCGTGGCGGATGCGCCTGCGCTCGGCCTCCACCTGCTCGTCGGTGGCGCCCAGTTCGCGCAGCAGGAAGGTGGACAGCGACAGGGCCACCGCCCCCTCGCCGGAAAAGACCACCTCGGCCCCGCCCGCGCGCAGGGCCTCTGCCTCGCGCAGGTAGGTGGTGTGGATGAGGATCCGCACATTGGGGTTCACCGCCCGGGCCACCTCGATGATCTCGCGCGCGGGGGCCGTCACCGTGGAGATGATCAGCGCCTCGGCCTCTTCCAGGCCCGCATGGCGCAGTATCTCGGCCTGGGTGGCGTCGCCGTGCACGGCATGCAGGGGCCGCAGGGGGTGTTCGACATGGCCCCCCTGATCGGCCAAGCCGCCGAAACTGCCGGAATCGTCACCGCTGGCAGCGCCGGAGTCCGCGGCGCCATCGCCCCCCGCCGTGCCCGCCTGGTCTGCATGGTCCGCCTGGTCTGCCCGGTCTGCCCGGTCTGCCTGGTCTGGCGCGTCCGTCATGTGGACCGGGCCTTGCGCCAGTGCGTCAAGGTGAGCCGACTCGCGCACGGCCTGCTCGTGCAGTTCGCGCACGGTGTCGATGTTCATCTCCACCACCGTCACGTCCATGTCGTTGTCGCGCAGGATGCGGGCGATGGCCCGGCCCACCGGGCCGTAGCCTATCAGCACCGCGCGGTGCGCATCATCGACCGGACCCGGCACGGGACCATCCCCGGCAGCCGGACGCGCCACGCCAATGCCCCGACGCGCCAGCGCCTTCATCAGGGGGTCGATCCCCTTGTACAACATGGGGTTGAGGGTGATGGACACCACCGCCGCCACCACCATGGCGTTGCCCGCCTCTGGCGGCAGCACGCCCAGCGCCGTGCCCAGCGAGGCGAGAATGAACGAAAACTCGCCGATCTGGGCCAGCGCCACGGCCACGGAAACGGCCTTGCGCAGGGGGTGGCCCAGCATCAGCACCACCAGCAGCGCGGCCAGCGGCTTGCCCACCAGCACGATGCCCAGGGTGATCAGCATCAGCGGCCAGCCGGTGGCCAGCGAGGCCGGGTCGAACAGCATGCCCACGGACACGAAGAACAGCACCGCGAATGCATCTCGCATGGGCAGCGCCTCTGCCGCCGCGCGGGCGCTGAATTCGGACTGCCCCACCACCATGCCCGCAAGAAAGGCCCCCAACGCCATGGACGCGCCGAAAAACTCCGCCGCCCCCACGGCAATGCCCAGCGCCAGAACCAGCACGGCCAAGGTGAACAGGTCGCGCGTGCCGGTACGGGCCACGTAGGACAACAAGAGCGGAATCACCCGCTGCCCGGCCACCAGGGTGAACACCACCAGTGCGCCCAGCTTCAGGGTGGTGGTGCCCAGGGTGACCCACACCGATGCAGGGGCGCCCGACGCCGCGGCGGGCGGGAACAGCGCCGGCAGCAGCACCAGCACCAGAATGGTGAACAGATCCTCCACCACCAGCCAGCCGATGGCCACGTGCCCCACGGGGGTGTGCATGGCCCGGTTGTCGGACAGCACACGGGTAAGCACCACGGTGCTGGCCACCGAAATGGCAATGCCGAACACGGCCCCCGAAGTCCACGACCAGCCGAAGAAGTGCGTGGCCAGCATGCCGAGCACCGTGGCGGCGGCAATCTGCACGATGGCCCCCGGCACGGCCACGGAGCGCACGGCCATCAGATCCTTGAGATGAAAATGCAGCCCCACCCCGAACATCAGCAGGATGACGCCCAGTTCGGCGAACTGGGTGGCCGTGTCCGCATCGGCCACGAAACCGGGAGAATACGGCCCCACCACCATGCCCGCCAGCAGATACCCCACGATGGGCGACAGGCGCAGCTTCTGGGTGATGAAACCAAGGGCCAGCGCGGCGGTCAGGCCACCCGCCAGGGTCAGGATGAGATCGATATTGTGCGGCATGCAAGGCTCCGGTCGGGGTGAGGGCGCGGCGCGCATGGCGACGCCGAAAAACGGGACTGCGGACCAATGGAATAATATGCGTACTCCGGCCATGTCCTGCAACCCCCGACATGCCCGAAATGACGAAGCGCAACATGAAAGGCCCCGGAACATTCATGCTCCGGGGCCTTCACGCATGCCGTCATGTCGCCATTCCGGCAGGTTGACGATGCGGGCTAATTGGTCCCCACGTACATGTTGCCGTAGGGGCGGTGCGAAAAGGGACGGATCTTCACGAACGGCTCGGACAGGATGGCCACGGCCAGCGCCCCGGCATCGGCGGGGGCGGCTTGCCCTTCCGTTCCGCTTCCGCCTGCCCCGGCACCAAATTTCCCCGCGAATTCCGCTGCAAAGTCGGCAATATGCCCGCGCAAAAACGCAAGGTCCGCCTCGTCCACCGGCTCCATGGAAAGGCCCGGCCCGAGCTGGTATTCCGGCACACGCCCGCGCAGGTAGATGACCCCGCCGTGCATGCCGGTGCCGAGGTTGCGCCCGGTGATGGGCGCATCGGCCATGCCGGAATGCATGCCCAACAAAATGATGGCCCCGCCCGCCATGTATTCGCCCAGAAAGTCGCCCGCCTTGCCACCCACCACGATGACCGGCACGCGATCCATGTAGGCCTTCATGTGAATGCCCACGCGGTAGCCCACGTCGCCGCGCACCAGGATGCGCCCGTCGCGCATGGCGTAGCCCAGCACGTCGCCCGCCATGCCGTGGATGACGATACGCCCGCCGTCCATGGTGTTGCCCACGCCGTCCTGCGCGTTGCCGTGCACGTGGATGGTGGGGCCGCGCATGAACGCGCCAAGGTCCTGACCCGGCACGCCGCGCACGGCGAAGCGCACGTCGCCCTCCACGGCGGTGGCGATGTAGCGCTGCCCGCGTACCTGCACCACCTCGATGTCGGTGACGCCGTGCTCCAGAGCGGCGCGGATGTGTTCATTGAGCTGACGGTAGTAGACCCCGGTGGCGTCGATGACGCACCGCTCGCCCTCGCGCTGCACGCAGAAGCCCTTTTCGTCGCACATCACGTCCCCACTCATGCGGCACCCCCCTGCGGCAGGTAGTCGATGATCACCGGTTGGCCCGCCTTGGGCGCCCAGACCCGGTCAAGGTCGCGGCACACCTCGCGGATGGAGCTTTCCTCGCTGGACATGAACACCCGGTCGCCCTTTTCGGCCACCACCAGCGGGCGCAGCTTGACCCGGTCGTTGAGGCCCATCATCCCGTTGGAATCCGTCACCAGAATGGCGAACGGACCGTTGAGCAGGGCCGGGCCGTAGACCATGCGCAGCGCCTTGAAGGCCTCGCGCTCGGCTTCGGGCATGCGGTCCACCTCGTCCCAGAACGGCGGCGCGAACACCCAGCTGGCTTCGCGCTTGGTCAGGCCGTGCTTGCGGATCAGAAGATCGATCAGATAGGCCACCACCTCGGTGTCGGTCATCAGGGTGCACTCGTAGCCGTGCTGGCACAGATAGCGCTTGTTGATGCCGTAGGACGAGATTTCGCCGTTGTGCACGATGGCCCAGTCCAGCAGGGTGAACGGGTGCGCCCCGCCCCACCAGCCGGGCGTGTTGGTGGGAAAACGGTTGTGCCCGGTCCACATGTGGGCGTGGTATTCGTCCAGCCGGAAGAAGTCGGCGATGTCCTCGGGAAAGCCCACGCCCTTGAAGGCGCCCATGTCCTTGCCGCTGGAGAACACGAACACTCCGGGCACCCTGGTGTTGATGTGCATCACCGTGCCCACCATGTAGTCGGCCTCGTCCCCGGTGGCCCATGCAGGCCGGTTGGACTTGGGCGTGACGAAGTAGCGCCAGACCACGGGCGGGTTCTTCACGCTGGCCACCTTGCGGGTGGGGATGGGCTCGGAATGGCGGATGTCGTGGAACTGCTTGATGACGCCTTCCGCCCGCTCCAGCGCGTCGCGGTCGTCGCACATCAGGTGGAAGGCGTACCAGTCCGCCCGGTCCGGATAGATGCCGTAGGCCGCAAAGCCGCCGCCAAGGCCGTTGCCCCGGTCGTGCATGGTGCACATGGCCGCGATGGGCTCAGAGCCCGGTATGAGCCGCCGCGCCCGGTCGATGACGCCGAACACCCCGCAGCCGGAAATGTCCTTATCGAAATGCCAGAAATCGCGTGGAGCCTGCATGGCCTTTCTCCGTGGTGTCAGTGGGCCGCACCGACTTCAAGTTCTTCTTTAACTCTCCGCTCCACCACACCCGGCACAACCCCGGCGGGGCGCAGCGTGGGTGATGGCAAGGAAAACCGGCATTTTTGCAAAGGGAGCGCACTCTTTCGTGCGTGACCGGCGCAAAAAGCCGGTTTGACGCCGCCAGCGCCCGCGATCCGCCCCGCCGGATCAAAGACCGGCGTGCTTGATGCCAAGGACATTGAGCTCCACCTCGTTCAGACCCACGCCCCGCAACTTGTCGCGGTTGCCGCGCAGGCTTTCGATGGAGTTCAGCCCCATGCCGCCCAGCATTTCCTGAATCTCGTGGCCCCAGGCGCGGACAAGGTTGGCCATGCGCTGCGCGGCCACGTCCGGGTTCTGACGCTTCTTGAGCTGCGCGGCGTTGGTGGCGATGCCCCACGGGCACTTGCCGGTGTAGCATCGGCCGCACAGGGTGCAGCCCACGGCCACCAGCGCGGCGGTGCCGATGTACACGGCGTCGGCCCCAAGGGCGATGGCCTTGACCACGTCGGCGCTGCACCGCACGCCCCCGGCCACCACCAGCGAGGCATGGTTGCGGATGCCTTCGTCGCGCAGGCGGTTGTCCACAGAGGCAAGGGCCAGTTCGATGGGGATGCCCACGTTGTCGCGAATCATGGTGGGGGCCGCGCCCGTGCCGCCCCGGAAGCCGTCGATGACCACGATGTCCGCCCCGGCGCGCACGATGCCGGAGGCGATGGCCGGGGCATTGTGCACGGCGGCGATCTTCACGGCCACGGGAACCCGGTATCTGGTGGACTCCTTGATGGCGTAGATGAGCTGGAGCAGGTCTTCTATGGAATAGATGTCGTGGTGCGGCGCGGGCGAGATGGCGTCGGACCCCTGCGGCACCATGCGGGTGCGCGAGACTTCCTCGTCGATCTTCTCGCCCGGCAGGTGCCCGCCAATGCCCGGCTTGGCCCCCTGCCCCACCTTGATTTCCACGGCGGCCCCGGCGTTCAGGTAGTCCTTGTGCACGCCGAACCGGCCGGAGGCCACCTGCACGATGGTGTTGGCCCCGTACTGGTACAGGTCCGGGTGCAGGCCCCCTTCGCCGGTGTTGTAGCAGATGCCGAGTTGCGTGGCGGCGCGGGCCATGGCCACGTGCAGGTTGAAGTTGATGGCCCCGAACGACATGGCCGCGAACATGATGGGGTATTCCAGTTGCAGTTGCGGCGGCAGGGGCTGCTTCAGGCGCGGGCCTTCGGGGGTATGGATGAAGTCCACGGCGTCGGGCTTGGCTCCCAGAAAGGTGCGCAGTTCCATGGGCTCGCGCAGCGGATCGATGGAAGGGTTGGTCACCTGGCTGGCGTCCAGCAGCATGTTGTCCCAGTAGATGGGCTTGGGCTGCGGATTGCCCATGCCCGACAGCAGCACCCCGCCCGTGTCGGCCTGCTTGAAGATGTGCTTGATGTAGGTGGACGTCCACAGCGAGTTGTCGCGAAAATCCGAGGGCTTCTTGCGGATGGTCAGGCAACTGGTGGGGCACATGGCCGCGCAACGGTGGCAGCCCACGCAGCGGGCGCTGTCGTGCACCACGAACTGGCGCGCCTCGTCCCAGAAGTGGGCCTCGTACGAACACTGGCGCACGCAGACTTCACAGTTGATGCACCGGGCGCGCTCGCGCTCGATGACGAAGTCGTTGAAATGCTGGCTGATGGGCTTCACATGCACGCTGGTAACCTCGGCTTGGCGAACCTGTGGGAATACTGCCGGGAACGGTGGACCGGTTCGCCCCCTGCATAGCATGCTTCCGTGTGCGTGTCCGGTGTGTCCGGTGGAAATCGGAACAAACCGCAGCATGACTCACGCGGCAAGGGACCGGGGAAGCGGCGGCGCAATCCCCCGGAGCGTCCGGCATGGTCAATATTTAACGATTCCGTTCAAAATCGTCAATCCCGCCAACTGGGCAAGTCAGAATTGACCAGCCACACAGCTGAAACTGTGCAATTGTTGCAGAATATTAGCTTGTGAAATTATGCTTTTTGGCAAAAACCGGAAAAAGCTCAAAAAATAACATTTTTGTCTCAACAAAAAAGTCCCTGCACGAAGTCGCGCACGGCCTCGCTCACCCTGTCGCGGCATTCCGCATGCGTGGTGATGACGTGGTGCCCGGCACGCCGGTCCGCCATGTCGAACAGCTTCAGGGTCACGTCCGGCGAGGCCACGTGGGCGGCAATGTGCAGGGCGTTGGAATAGTGCACCGTGGCGTCGCCGCGCGCCTGCATGACCAGCAGCGGGGCCGTCACCCGGCCCAGCCCCCGACGCACTCCGACAGCCCCCACGATAAGGCTGTGCAACTGCGGCAGGGCCGTGGCCTCTTCATAGCCGCGCCACGGGGCCACGGCGCGCGCCGTCTCGCTGCGCGGGGCGGATGGCCATACCGGGCGCACATGGCGCAGCAGCCCCACCAGCGGCAGCCGCCAGTCCTTCATGCGCCACGGAATGATGCGGTACACGTACACGGGCGCGGCCAGCGCCACCACGCCCAGGGGCCGGAACATCTGGGCCAGGTGCAGGGCGATGGTGCCGCCCATGGACAGGCCCACCGGCACCACCGCGTCCACCTCGCGCTCCAGTGCGCGGTACTCGGCTTCCGCGTGGGCCACCCAGTCGGCGAACACGGTGCGCCGAAAGTCCTCGAACGAGGTGTCGTGCCCCGGCAGGCGGATGTTGCGCACCTCGCAGCCGATCTCGCGCAGCGGTCCGGCCAGCGGCTCCATTTCAAAGGGCGCACCGGTGAACCCGTGCACCAGCAGACATCCCACGCGCATCCTTCACCCCCCGGCGCACCCCGCGCCTGCCGCACGGGCGCCGCACGCTTGCGACACGCCATGCCCTATATTAATGGAAACCGATTCGTTGCCGGGCCGGCAGATACCGGATCATCCCCCTCACGCCACGCCCGCGGCGCATAGCCAAGGAGTCATCATGACCCGCCCCTGCGACATCCTCATACAGGCCGCCTGCATCGTTACACAAGACGCCATGCGCACCGTCATCGAGGACGGCGCGCTGGCCGTGGCCGACGGCACCGTGCTGGCCGTTGGCCCGCGCGAGGCCGTGGCCGCAGCGC
>NZ_VRYY01000440.1 GCF_015731765.1 Nitratidesulfovibrio oxamicus | reverse complement strand
CCGGCTGCTCCGTGGCGGCGGACGCCGGGGCCACGCTGCCCGCGCCTGCCGTGGCCCGCAACCTGCTGGCCGCTCGCAACGGCGACATCCTGTTGCTGCACATGAACAAGCCCAATGCGGGCAGCGGCGCGGGGCTGCGCTCGGCCCTGCCGGAACTGCTGCAACGCGGGGTGCGCTTCGTGCGCCTGTCGGATGCGGTGGAGACCGCACGGGCACGGTGAGCGGAAATGGCTGGCGTTCGATGGCGCGGGGCCTGTCGCGTGAAGAAGGAATAGCAACCTGCTGAGCCCACTTGGTTTTTCCGGAGGGGATCCCCTGTCTTCCCGAAAAAATTTTATCTGCGTTCCCTGTGTATTACGACAATGCAATGGATGAGGCGCCAAGGGGCGGTAGCCGCTTGGCCGCCGGAGGCGTCCGGAAGAGCCTGCCCTGCCTGCGGCATCCCCGCGCGCGGGGGTGTTTTTTTGCTTGTCACCCCGCCCCCCGCATGGCACACAAGGCCCGAACGACCACCTTCCAGCCCGCGCCCGCCTAGGGCGCGCGGCCCGTCCCCGACCCGGCGCATGACGTCACTCACCGACGCCGTTTCATGACGCCACTTCATGCCCACCATGAGGGAAGACGAACGCATGATACGCTGCTCGCAGGTCATCCTTTCATCCCGGCCGGTGCACCGGGTGCGCAATCTGGGGCTTCGCCGCTCCGGTAACGCCCGAACGCCCGTGGCCGGCGATGCCGGCCCTGCGGCCCCTGCGCTCCGGTAACCGGCGCGCCCAGCATCCCGTAGCGTAGCGATTTCGTCCCCATCTACTCCCCGAAGCCTTGCCGTGCCGGTTTCCGGTGCGCTGCGCCCCGGCGCATCGGCATTGCCCGCGCCGTTTCCCCGTACAGCCCCCGAGGGGTATGCAGCGGGGGGGGCGGCGGATGCATACGGCATCCGGTCCCCAGCGCCGGAGGGCATCGGGGCGCACGTTTCGGCATCACGCAGTTACAGGCAGCGCGGCGCTTGCGCGATACGGCCCGGCTACCGGACGAACTACGGTGGTCGAAAGGCCCGACATGCAGACAGGCAGCCGGGCCAGGACGCGGCGCTGCATGCAGACGATACCAGTGCTGCCGCCATGCGGCGCACCCGGCCCACCGGCCCCCCGGTTACACGGCCCGCAGGGGGCGGGGGCAGTTCCCGACCACGCAAGCAAGAGGCGACGATGGCAGAACAGGATCACATCATCGAGTTGCGCGGCGTCACCAAGACGTTCGAAGACACCGTGGCGCTTGATTCCATAGACCTCACCATCCGCAACGGCGAGTTCCTGACCCTGCTGGGGCCGTCGGGCTGCGGCAAGACCACCATCCTGCGTCTGCTTTCGGGCTTCGAGCAGCCCACGTCGGGCGAGGTGCGCATCAACGGCCAGGTGGTCAACCGGGTGCCCCCGGAACAGCGCCAGGTGAACACCGTGTTCCAGAACTACGCGCTGTTCCCGCACATGACCGTGCGCGACAACGTGGCCTTCGGGCTGAAGATGCAGGGCGTGGCGGCGGACGAGACGGCCCGCCGCGTGCTGGACGCCCTGCGCATGGTGCACCTGGAAAACTTCGCCGACCGCAAGCCGCGCCAGCTTTCCGGCGGGCAGCAGCAGCGCGTGGCCATTGCCCGCGCGGTCATCAACAACCCGTTGGTGCTCCTGCTGGACGAACCCTTCAGCGCGCTGGACTTCAAGCTGCGCAAGCAGATGCAGCTGGAAATCAAGCACCTGCAGCGGCAGTTGGGCATCACCTTCGTGTTCGTCACCCACGACCAGGAAGAGGCCTTCGCCATGTCCGACCGGGTGGTGGTGATGAACGAGGGCCGCATAGAGCAGATCGGCGCGCCCAAGGAAATCTACGAGGAACCGGCCAACATGTACGTGGCGCGCTTCGTGGGCGACATCAACGCGCTGCCGGGCCGCATCGACGCCGTGCGCCTGGACTGGTCCGCCGCGCCGGGCACGCCGCTGGCCCC
>NZ_VRYY01000439.1 GCF_015731765.1 Nitratidesulfovibrio oxamicus | reverse complement strand
CTGCCGCCGCGGCTTCACCCGTCACACGGGTTGCGGCGGGAGTGGCTGGAGCGGGCGCCGCCGTCAAGGCCGCGCTGAAGGCCACCGTGCAGGGCGCTGCCAAGGCGGTGGGTACGGTGGCGGGCAAGGGCAAGGCGGCTGGTGAAACGGACACCGCCACGCAGGGCAAGGATCCCCACAAGGCCCCGGCCACGGCTCCGGTCAAGACTGGAAAACAGGCGAAGGCTGGCAAGCAGGGCAAGGCCGCCGGAGCGGCGAACGCCGCGCGGGCCAAGGCCGCGGGGACCGCAGACGCCACCGCCGTGGCAACGGCGGAAATGAAGACAGCGCCGGAACGTATCGGCAAGTCCGGCGCCAAGGCCACGAAATCCGCCAAGTCGGCCAAGACCGCAGAACCCGGGACCGCCAAGGGCGGAACCAAGGCCACCGGCAAGGCTGCCCGCAAGACCGGCGGTTCCGGTACGGCATAACGGACGCATCCGCAGCAGGGCCGCGCCCGGCGCGGCAAGGAGGGGTGGACCATGATCAGCAGCTTCATCGCCGGCAGGGTACGCATCCGGTGCGATGCGCTGCGCAATCCGGAGGCGGCCGCCGCCATCGAAGGCACCCTGCGCGAAACGCCGGGCGTGCTTTCCGCCACGGCCAACCCGCGCACCGGCGGCCTGCTGGTGGAATACGACCCGGACACCGTGACGCAGGAGCAATTGCTGGAAGCGGCCAGGATGCTGGAAGCCTTTGCCGCGCAGGAGCAGGCGGCCCCGAAGAAATCTTGTTGCTGCCGCCGCCTGACCAAGGCCGAGGCCATGCGCATCTCCAAGCGGGGCATGGCCGGGTCGCTGGCGGCGCTGGTGCTGTTCGGGCTGGCCGGGCGCGAGCGGGCGCACATCGTGGCGGGGGGGCTGTTTCTGGCCTTCAACGCCTACCATCTGTATGCGTATCGCAAGCGCATCATGGCCTGATCGGGATGGTTTTTTCGTTCATTGGTGACGAACGGAAAGCCTGATTTGGCCGGTGTCCCTACGGCTTGCACACCTTGCAGGGGCGAAAGCCTGCGTCAAGGGCCGCTTTGCGCGTGGCGAACGCCGCCGTGCAGGCCTTGCACGCGTAGTAGGTGCAGCCCTGGCGGTGGAAGATGTGCGACTGCACGTTGCCGTGGTAGACGGCATTCTGTGCGGCTTGTGTAGGCTGTGCGGAAAGGACGGCTACCGTC
Source organism: Nitratidesulfovibrio oxamicus (assembly GCF_015731765.1). Taxonomy (GTDB): domain Bacteria; phylum Desulfobacterota; class Desulfovibrionia; order Desulfovibrionales; family Desulfovibrionaceae; genus Cupidesulfovibrio; species Cupidesulfovibrio oxamicus. Next base: position 797 of record NZ_VRYY01000439.1, on the reverse strand, counting down.
AGGACCAGCGTCGGGGACAGCGCCAGCAGCAGGGTCAGCAGGACCGCCGCTGCGGCGCGCACCGCGAACGGACACGGGCCGGAACGGATGCGTGATGGTGTGCGATGCATGCGGGCCTCTTTTGGTGTGCCCCTACCGCGAAGCGGGCATGCGTGCAACGGATTGAGAATGTGTGCATGCGAGAAGGGGCGTCCCCATGGGGCGCCCTTTTGCGTGTACTGCGGGGAAGGGCAGCGCAGAGGGAGCGCGCAGCGGGTGGCAGGGTGACGGTCTGTTTTGCCCTGTCTGTCCCGTCAGACCTTGCCGTCCTGTCAGCCTTGCCGTGCGGTCAGGTCGGCTCCACCGTCAGGCGGGTTGGCGGTGCCCCGCAGGATCAACTCCAGCAGGGCCGGGCCGGAGGGGATGCGCAGGCCCGTGGGCGCGCAGGCTGCCTCGTCGAAGCGGGCGGCGGGGTGCGTCAGTGCGGTCGGTCCGTGCAGCAGGAAGGGCACGGCGTGCGGGTGGTGGCGGCCATCGCCGCAGTGGGTGACATGGTCGCAGGTGACGCAGAGCAGGGCGTCGGGCCGGGCCGTGCGCAGCGGGGCGATGAGTTCCGCATCGATGCGGGCCAGCAGGGCGGATTTGGCGCGGGCGTCGCGGGCGTGTGCGCACATGTCCGGACCTTCCACATGGATGAAGACCACGGCGTGGTTCGCCAGCAGGGCGAGGGCGGCGGCGGCCTTGGCGGCAAGGTCTGTATCCGCGCCGCCGGTGGCGCCGGGGATTTCGGGCGCGGCAAGGCCTGCGGCCAGGGCCAG
>NZ_VRYY01000438.1 GCF_015731765.1 Nitratidesulfovibrio oxamicus | reverse complement strand
CACCCGCTGCTGGCCGAACTGGCGGGCTGGGCGCGCACGCGCCTGCTGCGCGACGGGCAGCCCGACGCTGCCCGCACCGCCCGGAATCCTTCCGGAACCTCCACTGGCGGCGCCATTGGCAACGACACCGCCACAGATGATCCCGCCGCAACCCGTCCTCCTGTACTTCGCGTGGACGCGCCCTCGCTGGCCGCACTCCTGGCCCGCCGCCCGGCCCTGACCACGCCGCCGGAAGTGGTGCAACGCCTGAGCGCGCTGGTGGCCTCCGATGACGCCACCCCCGACGCCGTGGCGCGCGTCATCCAGCACGACACCTACCTTACCGCCGCCGTCCTGCGCATCGCCAACAGCCCGCTGCACGCCCCGCTGGTGCCCGTGGAAACGGTGACACGCGCCGTGATGCTGCTGGGCATGCGCCAGATTCTCAGCCTGGTCACCGCAGCCTCGCTGATGCGCCTGATGACCCCGCGCGACGTGTCCGCCCGGCGCACCTTCTGGCGGCATGCGGCGTGCGCGGCCACGGCTGCCCGCGCCCTGGCCGTGGCCTGCGGTGGGGCCGACCCCGGTCGGGCGTTCGTGGCGGGCATGTTGCAAGACATCGGCCACCTGCTGCTGATGGGCAACCTGCCGGACCTGGCGGCCCAGATTTCCCGCCGCGCCCTGCAGGGGGCCGTGCCCATCCAGGCGGCGGAACGCGAACTGCTTGGCTACGACCACTGCGACATCGGGCGCCGCCTGCTGGACGCCTGGCGGCTGGGCGACGCCGTGGCAGAGGCTGCGGCAACCCACCATGGTCCGGACGCCCGCGCGTGGACCGACCTTGGCCTGTACGTGCACCTTGGCGACCTGATTGCCGTGGCCCTCGGCTACCACATGCCGGGCGACGAACTGCTGCGCCAGCCCGCGCACGGCGCGCTGGACCGCCTGAAGCTGACTCCGGCGGAGTTCTCGTCGCTGGTGGGGCACGTACTGGCCGACACCGAAGCCATGGAGCTGGCCCTTTTTGGCGACGCGGCGGCCTGACGGAAACACCCGTGGCCCAATCGGCGGGGCCTGGGCCAAACCGGCAAGGCCCCGACCTGACCCGGCTGCCTTCCTACGGGCACCGCACCGCCATGCCCCCCCGTCGCACCGCCATCCCGGCTGCGCCCCGCGGATCCTTCCACTCACTGAACGCAACGGCGGCGCGAACGGTCTACCCGTTCACGCCGCCGGTCATTTCAATGCCGCTCCACGCAGACAAGGCAACGCCCTGCCCGTGCGGTTACAATCCCTGCTACTTGCGCGCCGCCTGTCCCGCGTGCGCGGTGATGGCCGCCTGCAACCGCGCCTGCGGCCCCACCAGCACCGCTCCGGCCAGCAGACCCGCCAACAGCCCCCAGAACGACGACCCCACGCCCAGCAGACTCACACCGGACACGGTGACCAGAAACGTGATGACGGCGCTTTCCCGGTGCACCGGATCTTCCGTGGCCTGGGTCAGACCGCCCAGAAAGGCCCCCAGCAGGGCCAGACCCGACACCACGGCCACCAGCGCCTGCGGCAGGGCCGTGAACAACCCCACCAGCGTGGCTCCGAAAGTGCCCACCAGCACATAGAACCCGCCGCAGAAGATGCCCGCCCAGTACCGCCGCTTCGGGTCAGCGTGGGCCTCGGGTCCGGTGCAGATGGCGGCGGTGATGGCCGCAAGGTTCACCCCGTGCGAGCCGAACGGCGCCAGCAGGGTGGATGCCACACCCGTCCACGTCACCAAAGGGCTGCCGGGGGTATCATAGCCCGATGCGCGCATCACCCCGAGGCCCGTGGCGTTCTGCCCGGCCATGGCGACCACGAACAGCGGCACGCCAAGGCCCAGCAGCGCCCCCAGGGTGAAGTGGGGCATGGTGAACACCGGCGCGGCGGGCGCGGCGCTTACCGCTCCGAACGAAAGCTGCCCGGTCATGCCCGCCACCAGCAACCCCGCCAGCAGCGGCAGCAGCACGGCGTAACGGGGGGCCAGGCGGCGGGCC
>NZ_VRYY01000437.1 GCF_015731765.1 Nitratidesulfovibrio oxamicus | reverse complement strand
CGCGGGGCGACAGGCAGGCGGCGGACGCGGCAACCGGCTCGCTGCTCGGCCGCACCGCCACGGTTGCCGAATCGCCCATGTCGCTGCTGGCCGACGCCGCCGAGGAGCTGACCTTCGGCGCGGACACCACCGACGACTTCGAACTGTCCGAACGCAAGGAACGCCAGAGCACCGAAGACGCCCTGGCCGAGCGCGTGCAACTGTACAAGGAACTGATGCACCAGGCGGGCAAGGGCCAGGCCCTCGACCGCATGAAGGACGGCCTGCGCGCCAAGCAGGGCAAGGAAGACGCCCTGCGCGAGGCCCTTTCGCACTTTCCGGACCCCAGCGACGCCTGGGCCGCGCTGTCCGATGCCCTGCGTGAATTCGAAGCCGACCCGGACGTGGCCCCCGGCACGCTGGACGGCATCCGCGCCGCCATCGCGGAACTGGAAGCCACGCAGGGTCCGGCCATCCGGGCCGGGGTGCAGGGGGCGCTGGCCTCTGCCGGGTTCGACGCGCTTGGCGGCACCGACGAGTTGCGCGACCTGTACCGCGACACGGTATGCGGCTTTTCCTCCGTCGAGCAGGTGTTCGCCCACCTGACCGAACGGTACGGCGAAACCAGCTTCGACACCGCGGTGGACTTCCTGTACCGGGCGCTTGGCAACGACCTTGCTTCCGATGCGCCCAGCATGGAAAGCGCCCACCTCGAAAGCGTCAACACCAGCCTTGGCCAGTTGCGCCTGCTGCACAGCGCGCACGCCCTGTGCACGGACGTGATGTCCCGCTGGGAACGGGTGCACGGCGTGTCCGACTGCCCGCTCACCTCGCGGGCGCTGCTGGAGCAGATGGTGTCCCTGCGGTCGGAGAATTTCCTGGGCGCCATGCACATCGAGCGCATCGCCGCGCAGGCCAAGGCGCCGGACATCGAGCACGAGGTGCTGTTCCTGCAGGAGATGCTGCGCATGGCCCGCTCGGTGCCGCCGCAACTGTTCAACGGCGTGCAGGGGCGCATGAAGCTGCTCGACGCCGTGCAGGAGGCCGTGGACAAGGCCATAGAACGAGAGGACGCCTGGCTGGCGGCACAGGACGGGGGACAATGATGTTGCAAGAGGCCATCGCATCATTCGGACAGCGCATGGGCATGCCCGGGCTGCAACTGCCCGGGGTCGACCCCGCGCGGCCCGAAGCGCCGCGCCTGATCGCCCTGGACGTGGACGGCATGGGCCGCCTGCATCTGGAGGCCGCCGACGGCGAACTGCTGATCTATCTTTCGCGCCCCTTTCCCGCGCACGACGCGGACATGCCCCGGCGCATGCTGGCCCTGTGCCATTACCGGCACGCCCGGCCCCTGCCCTTGCAGGCGGGTGTGCACGCGGGGCAGGCCATTCTTCTCACGCGCCTGCCGGAGCGACTGGTCACCGCCGCCGCCATGGAGACGGCGACGGACCTTCTGGCGCGCATCATGGATGAAGCAACCGGCAGGAATGGTGGCGCATGAGCCGCAACGTAGGCATTTTTGACGGGTCGCTGGGCATCCAGACCGTGCTGGACGTGGACGCCGGGCGCGACCCCATGCCCAAGGCCCGCCCCCTGGCGGCCAGCGTGCTGCGCGAGGCGGGGCTGGAAGAGCTGTACGCCCCCCGCAACGCCCGGCAGATAGTGGAACAGGCGCTGTGCCCGCCCGTGGGCGACGGCGAGATGCTGCGCCCCGACGTGTTCGGGGCCAACCTGAACGCCTGCCTCGACGCGCTGTCCATGGAACGCGACCCCGCCGTGCGCGACTTCGTGCGCAACGACCTTGCCCCCCTGCTGGAAAACACCGAACTGCTCCGAGCCTATGCCGGGCTGATGGTGGGAGGCTAGCCGTGCCCATCGCCCCGGAGTGCCGCAACACCCTGCACGTGCTTGGCTATCTCTTTCTGCGCATGGGCCGCAACGACAGCGCCCGCCGCACCTTTTCGGCGCTGGCCGCCGTGCTGCCGCCCGACGCCCCCCGCGCCGAGGCAAGCCGGGTGCACCGCTGCCTGG
>NZ_VRYY01000436.1 GCF_015731765.1 Nitratidesulfovibrio oxamicus | reverse complement strand
CCGGCCCAGCGGGCGCGCAGGGCCAGCAGGAAGTTGGCGTACTTGCGCACCTCGCGCCGGGCATCGCGCACGCGGGGCAGGATGTGCGGCAGGGCCAGGTCACCCACGGCTGGCCTCCTCATCGCCGTCCGGCAAAGGTGGCGGCGTGGGCGGCGTGTCCGCGCCGTTGCCTTCCGTGAGGAAGCTGCGTTCCTCGTAGGTCAGCACAACGCGCTCGGCCACCGGATGCGGACCACAGGCGGCATGGGGTGCGTCGTCCGCGTCCGCGTCCGGTGTGCGGTCGGTGCCCGGTGCACCCGTCCTCACCATTTCCTCGCGCCACGCGCCGGGCGGGGCGGGTTCCCGCTCCCGCGCCATCAGGGTGAGCCGCTTGGAATGCTTGAGCAGCCGGGCGAAGCGCCCCGGCGCGTGCAGGCCGTTTTCGCGCCCCTCGTGGCTGCGCACCGAATACAGGGTGTACGGTACATGGGTGAAGCGCGCCCCGCCTAGGGCAAAGCGCAGGAAGCATTCGTGGTCGTCGGCGTCGGCGGTTTCGTCAAAGGGGCCGAAGCGGTCGTGCAGGACGCGGCGGTACAGCTTGGCCACGCCGCACAGGTACCAACTGCGGAACGAGGCATCGAAGGAATGCTCCGGCAGGCGGAATTCGCGCAGGATGCGCATGTCGTCGTCCACCACGAACATGTCGGCGTAGGCGAAGTCCGCCGTGTCGTTCCTGAGTGGCAGGGCCAGGGCGGAGAACAGTTGCGGGTGGCAGATGTCGTCCGCCGGGACAAAGGTGCAGTACTCGCCCGTGCAGTGGGCAAGGCCCCGGTTGTAGTTGGCCGTCGAGCCGCTGTTGGCCTCTGCCCGCAGGAACACGATGCGGCGGCCCGTGCGGGCGTAGCGGGGGTGCACGGCGCGCTCGATGACGTCCGTCGCCGCGTCGTAGCGGCAGGCGTACGAGGCGGTGGCCCCGGCCACGTCACGCAGGAAGCGCCGGATCACCGCCACGGAATCGTCGGTGGAGGCGTCGTCGGTGATGACGATTTCCAGGTTGGGGTAGTCCTGGAACATCAGCGCATCAAGGCAGGCCCCGATGTACCGCCCATGGTTGTAGCTGGGCACCACCACCGAGATCAGCGGATGGCCATCGCGGGCGGCGGCGTGGAAGTGTTGGTCCTGATTCATGGCTGCTCCTTGGCGGACTTGGCCGCGCTCCCCCCGGTATCCCCCCCGGGTTTTTCCCCGTCCGGAAAGCCGTAGTAACTGGCCCGGAACGGCGCGGGGTAGTCCCCGGCGGCAAGCAGGGCGCGGGTCGGTCCTGCTGGCGGGGCTGCGGGCGTGCAGGCCAGCAGGGCGGCGTTGATGGCCGCCGGGTCGCGCATCAGGGCCACCGGCAGACGCAGGCCGTAGTTCCACGCGGTCATGCGTTCGGCGGGTGCGCCAAGGTCGAAGGTGACCGGGTACAGCCCGGCCAGCACCGCCTCGGACAGTGTGTAGGAATACGTTTCCGGCCACACGGCGGGCAGGAATGCAAGGTGGTGGCCGCCGTGGCCGTTTCCCGGCGTCGCGTCTGCCACGTTTCCGTCCGCCCTGCTTCCGTCTGACGAACCGAGCAGGTCGAGCAATTCTATTTCGTCATAGCGACCCGTGACGGTCACCCCAAGCTGGCGCAATGTTTCGTCGCGGTCTGTGTAGCCCACCACGGTGAAGTGCAGGGGCAGCCCCGCCTCGCGGGCGTGGCGGGCGCAGGCTTCCAGCACGTGCGATCCCTTGTGCGGGCCGATGGCCCCGATCACCGCCACCCGTAATGCGTCGTTGGTCCCGCGCGACGAGACGGCGAGGGTAGGCGTGCCGCCTGCGCGTCCGGTCGCGCTCGCATGGGGCAGAGCCGCGTGGGGCATGCTCGCACGGGCGAGGGGCGACGTTTCCGGATGGGGACGCACGGCGATGCGCGCCGCGCAACCGGGGAAATGGGCGGCCAGCCGCCGCGCCGTGTCGCCACTGGGTGTGAAGATGGCGCGCGCGCCTTCCAGCAACGCGCCCC
>NZ_VRYY01000435.1 GCF_015731765.1 Nitratidesulfovibrio oxamicus | reverse complement strand
GGCTCGGACTACCACGGCGCGGGCAAGCCCGGCATCGCGCTGGGTCGGGGACGCGGCGGCCTGCGCGTGACCACCGCCGTGCTCGACAGCCTGAAGGAACGCAGGCTCCGCCTGGGGCTGCCGGTGTAGAGGCGCCCTGCCTCAGCGTCCAGCAACCCCGTCCATCCGCCAACAGCAGGCGGGCCGTCCGCCGCCAACCACAGCTACCACAGCCTCAACCACGCATAGCCACCATGACCAACGGTTTCACAGCACATCCCCACGCGGACCCGCAGGACGCGGACCCGCCCGCCCCCGCACGGGCCGCACTGCCCGAACTGCTGGCCCCGGCTGGCGACATGGAAAAGCTGGACGCGGCCCTGCGCTACGGCGCCAACGCAGTGTACCTGGGCGGGCGCGGCCCAAACCTGCGTGCGGGCGCCCAGGGATTTTCGCCCGATGAACTGCCGCAGGCGGTGCAGCGCGCCCATGCCGTGGACGCACGCGTCTACTACTGCCTGAACAGCCTGCCCCACCAGCGCCACCTGCGCGAGGTGGAAGCCGCCATGGACGAAGCCCACGCGGCGGGCGTTGACGCCCTGATCGTGGCCGACCCCGGCGTTGCCCGCATGGCCCGTCGCCGCGTGCCGCGCCTGCCGCTGCATGTTTCCACCCAGGCCAACACCGCCAATGCCGAAGCTGCCCTGTTCTGGCAGGACATGGGCGCCACCCGCGTGAACATGGCGCGCGAACTGGACCTGAACGGCATCCGCGACCTGGTGAGCGCCTGCCCCGGTGTGGAATTCGAGGCTTTCGTGCACGGGGCCATGTGCCTTGCCGTATCCGGCCACTGCCTGCTTTCCGCCTGGATGAACAACCGCCCGGCCAACCTCGGCCAGTGCACCCACCCCTGCCGCTTCGAATACCTGGGCATGGCCCTTGCCGTGGAGGAAAAGACCCGCCCCGGCGAAATCGCGTGGGAGGCGGTGCAGGACGGCCCGTTCCACTCCAGCTTCTGGGCGCCCAACGACCTGTGCCTGGTGAAGTACGTGCGCTGGTTCGCCGCCGTGGGCGTGACCGCGCTGAAGATAGAAGGCCGGGTGAAGAGCGCGGGCTACGTGGCCCAGGTTACCGATGCCTACCGCACCGCTCTGGACGACCTGACCCGGCGCACCTTCCGGCACGAGGAATACCTGTACGAACTGCTGAACACCGCCAGCAGGCCGCTTTCCACAGGCTTTTTCCTGCCCGGCGGCAAACGGCTGAACCGGGGCCTGCCGCATGACGCCATGCGCCGCCCGGTGGTGGCGCGCATCGAACAGCCCGCGGGCGACAGCGCATGGCACGTATCCGTGCGCGCCCCGTGGCGTGCCGCAAAACCCCTGGAACTGCTGCTGCCCGGCCTGCACAGGCCGGAACTGCAACCCGGCGACTTCCGGCTGGAAAACCACAAGGGCGAGACCGTGGACCGGCTGCACCCCGGCATGACGGGGGTGCTGCACTGCGCCCACGACGGCCTTGCGCCCGGCCTGTTCGTGCGGGCCTGACCGCAGGCACCGCCCCGCACCGGCGTTCCGGCGTCCGCCATAACCCCTCTGGCGCACGTCATCTGGCGTACTTCATCTGGCGTACTCCATCTGGCGTACTCCATCTGGCGCAACCCGCCACACCCCTCCAACCCCACGGAACCTCCATGGCCCACGTGCTGATCATCGATGCCGATGCCGCCTTCGCCCAACTGGTGGCGGGCATCGCCGAAGGGCTGGGGCACCGGGCCTCGCGGGCGGGGGGACTGGTGGAAGGCCGACTGCTGGCCGACGACGCCGACGTGATCTTTCTGGCCGCCACCCTGCCCGACGGCAACGGGGTGGAAGCCATGCCCGGCCTGCGCGCCCTGCCCGGCCAGCCGGAAATCATCGTCACCGCCGAAGGGGGCGACCCGGACGGCGCGGAACGGGCCATCCGCCACGGGGCCTGGGAATGGTTGCCCAAGCCCCTGCCCGCCGACCGGGTGGTGCTGCCGCTGCTGCGCGCGCTGGACTACCGCGC
>NZ_VRYY01000434.1 GCF_015731765.1 Nitratidesulfovibrio oxamicus | reverse complement strand
GCGCATGTCCTCGGGAAGGTCGGCGGGCAGACCTGCGTCGGCGGCGCGCGGGGCGGGCCAGCCGGGGCGGCGCTGGGCGATGAACTCCAGCAGCGTGCGCATGCGGTGCTGGTAAGTATGCTCCGCCAGCACCCGTGCCCGGGCACGGGCCGCCATGGCCTGCCGTTCTTCCGGGTGGGCCAGGTAGTGGGCGATGGCCGCCGTCAGCCCGTCCATGGAATCGAAGGTGGCCAGTTCATCCTCGGCGAACAGTTCATCCATCAGGGTGCGCCGGTCCACCAGCTGAAAGGCCCCGATGCTGGCCAGTTCGAAGGTACGCGGGTTCACGAAGTCCCCGCCGGTGACCAGGGTGCGCGACTGGATGCTGGAGTGCAGGTTCAGGTTGATGCGGCTGGCGTTGTAGATCTTCACCGAATCCTCTGCGGACACCCGCGCCCCGCCCTGTTGCACGTGCCGCGCCAGCAGGGGCTCTCCGTCCCATTCCGTGCCCCATATCCTGAAGTCCAGATGCACCAGTTGGCGGAAGGCCACGCGCCGGTTGGGATAGCCCGCGCCCAGAAAGGCCACGTCGGCCCCGTAGCGGCGCTGTTCCACCGGAGAAAGTTCAAGTGATTTGTGAAAGGACGGCAGCGCAGCCATGGGCAGGTACAGCGCATCGCGCACGCCCATGGCGGCCAGTTCGTCCAGCAGGGGGGCGCGCTGGATCACCGCGAACACGTCGTAGAACGGCGCAAAGGCCCGCCAGTAGGTGAACACCTTGTGGTCTTCCACGAACCACATGGCCGTGGCCACGTTGTCGCGCCGCAATCGCTTGAGGGCCTGATGGTTCAGCGGGGCCTGCGCCAGGCACAACACAAGGTCCGGCCCGAAGGTTTCCACCTTGGCCAGCACCGCTTGCGACACCACCTGAAGGAACGAGTTTTCCAGAAACTCCAGCCGGTCCGCCGTAACCTTCAGATCCTTCAGCGCCGTGAACGCCCCGAGGAACGACGGCGCCTCGAAGGTTTCCACCACATGGCCCAGGTCGCGCAGGGCATCCACGCAATACCGCCCGATGGGCAGGGAACCGCCGTACATGGGCAGCACCACCAGCACGCGCAGGCGGGGCATGATGCTGCCGGGTGCGGCAGACGCGCCGGACACGGCAGACGCGGAAAACGGAGGAGTGCCGAAAGACTGGGTCATGCGCGAACCTCGTACCGGTATCCCGGCGGAGCGTGAAAACGGAAACTTCGGGACGCGGGGCAGGTTTCGCCCTGCAAACCTTAAAGTTGAACTTCAACCTTCAGTCAGCACAATCCTTCATGCATTGCGCTGCGGTTGGTCCGCAAACGGGTCGAACGCGGCAAAGGCCGCCCCTTCCGGGCCGGGCAGCATCCAGTCCGCCTCGTGGTACAGCAGGCGGGCCAGGTCGTGGTCCGTCAGATCCTCGCCCGCGAACAGGCCAAGGTACTCGCCCACCAGCGCCCGCAGCTCCACCCGGCGCGGCGCGGACGGGTCTTCGCCGAACACGGTGAGCCAGGTGGACCCCACGTCGTCGAGGGCGGAGACCATGCCCAGCATGCCGGGCGGGTGACGGTCGCCGGGGCGTCCGGAGAGAAAGGACAGGAACTCGCGCGAGCGGAAGGCATCCAGGCATTGCACCCCGATGGGGCAAGGCCGCGCCTCAAGGCAGGGCAGGCAGTCCAGGATGGCCTGCCACACCCGGTGGCCGGGGCCGTAGGGTCCCGTTTCGTGGCACCACGCCGAGGACAGGAAGAAACCCTGCACCGGCACGCCAAGGTGGGCGGCAAGGTGCATGGTGCCGGTATCGGGGGTGAGCAGCGTGTCCAGTCCCGCAAGGGCATCGGCAAGGTCCGCCCAGCCGGTGCGGCCCACGAGATCGTCGTAATTCCCCGCCACGGATGCGGGCAGATGGTCCAGCACCTTGCGCAGCAACGGGCGCTCGGCCTTGGTTCCGAAAAAGGTTACCCTCGGGCCGCCCAGCCCCTCGAACACGGCGCGCAGGCAGGCCGCCAGCGCATCGGGCGGCAGCGACCGGCGCGACATGCGCCCGGCCAGCACCACGCCGATGCCC
>NZ_VRYY01000433.1 GCF_015731765.1 Nitratidesulfovibrio oxamicus | reverse complement strand
CCCGCGTAGGGCACGAGGGCGGCGGGATGCCAGCGCGCGCCGAAGGCGGGCAGCGCATCGTGCGCCACGCCAAGGGCGTCGGCCACCAGTGCGGTGACGGTGTGCCCGGCCAGGCCGAACGCGGCGATGAAGACCGCAAAAAGCCCCGCCAGCACGTGGAACGTGGCGGACGGGGCGTGGAGAACGTGGGCGGATTCGCGCCACTGGCCGGATTCAAGGCAGATGGCCTGCACCGACAGCACTGTGGCGGCGGCCAGGGCCATGCCCGCGAGGGCAACGGCCACTGCGTAGCCCCAGTGACCGGCGGCAAGGGCGGCATGCAGGATGAAGGCCCGCCCGTCCGGCACGAGGAACACGGAAAGCCCCATGCCCGCGAACATGGCAAACCCGAAGAACAGCCCCGTCAGGGGCAGCGCCGCGCGGATGCCGCGCAGGTCGTCCAGTCGGGGAGAACCCGCCGTGCGGGCAAGGCGCGCGAGGGTGAACAGCGCAAGACACCGCGCCGCGAGCTGGTAGATGAGCTGGGTGGTTCCCCCGACCAGTCCGGCGCCGCCGCCGAGGCCAAGGCCGAGAATCATGAGCCCGATGTCGGAAAGGAACATCAGGCCCAGCATGGTGAAGGGGCGTCGGCGTGCCGCTAGGGCCGACACGGCGCCGCCGAGCAACAGCAGTGCCCCCAGCATGGCCAGGAACGGCAGTTCGGCGACAGGCGGAGCGGTGGTCATGCGAGTCTCCGTCGTTGAGCGTGTATGGTGCAAATTGGTTGAACAACCAGTCTGTGACTCCACCTTATTTTGACTGGAGACTTCTTTCAACCCCCCTGATTGTGAATGAGTGGTACAAAACAGGGTGCGACAGAGAAAAAAGCGTGTCTATGCCAGTGTTTGACCGCGCGACCAGTTTTTTCCGATGCAGCATTTTTTTTTTGAAAGTTTATCGGATCATGCTGCAAGTACAAAAGATTTGCCAAAGAAGACGTCAGACGGCTGATCTAATGCGGCGGAAGTGATGTGGCATTTTGTGAAATGAGTAGCGATACGCAGTTGTTTGTGTGAGCAAACACTTTAGTGCGTGATGGTGAATGCATCCGGTCTGTGTTCGGAATGCTATGGAGGCCGTGGTTGTGCCGGGCGGTGGGCAACCGTGCTGTACCATCTGCGCTGTGGAGTGGTGCGGGCGCGGTCCCGTCCGGCATCCTGATGGAGGAGATGCTGGCAGGCTGTGTTTGCGGTTTCGGCAGTGTGCCGCACCGGGGTGCGGCGTGGCGCTGTGTGTTCCGTCCGGTGGGGCGTGCTGCCGCTGGCTGGCACACCATTGCGGCGCGTCAGGAGTTGGCCAGCAGCTTCAATCCGGCGATGCCCGCCACGATGCACAGTATGCAGCCCAGACGCGCGGCGGTTGCGGGCTCGTCGAACAGTACGATGCCGAGCAGCGCGGTGCCCACCGTGCCCACGCCGGTCCACACCGCGTAGGCGGTGCCCAGGGGCAGGTGGCGCAGGGCAACGGCCAGCAGGTACAGGCTGACGGCCATGGCCGCCACTGTGAGCGCCGAGGGCATGGGGCGGGTGAAGCCTTGCGTGTACTTGAGCCCCACGGCCCAACCCACCTCGAACAGCCCGGCGGCGAACAGGGCGATCCATGCGCCGGATGCGCCAGCTGACGCGGAAAGGGTGGCGATGAATGACGCAAGCGACGGGAATGGCGTGAACATGACGACTCCTGTGCCGCGCGGACGCGGCAGGTTGCGGGCAATAAAAAAACCCGGCCTGGGCCGGGCATAAGGACAACACGCCATGGGGGGGCGCAGTCCGTGTCATGCGACGCCCCGAACATAACTATCCCGATGGAAAAGGCAAGCCTGGGCGGCTTGCCGCAGCATGGATGGCGGGCTATCCTGTCATGACGTTTTCCATCATGATCACGCGAAGGCAGGCGTATTGCGATGACGCACCAGGGACACAGGGCGCGCAACGTGGCGTCGGTGCTGCACGGCATTGCCGTGTGCGCCGTGCTGGCGCTGGTCTGCGTGCTGGTTCCCGGCGTGCCCGGTGCGCGGGCCGCTCGGGCCGCCGAGGCGACGGT
>NZ_VRYY01000432.1 GCF_015731765.1 Nitratidesulfovibrio oxamicus | reverse complement strand
CGGGTGCGGAACCGCGCCCCGTGCGCGCAGGCCGTCCAGCACCCGCACCGGGCCCTGCGCGGCCAGGCCGGCCCGCTGTTGCTCCAGCAAGGAAGCGTTGGACCGCAGATCATACGCCACAGCCCCGGCAGTGAGCGCAAGGCCGCCACACAGGGCGATGACGGACCACATGATGCCGCCCGGCAACGCAAGGCCAGCGGCAAGAAGAGTCAGCACCGTTCCAAGTACAATCAGGACAAGGGAAAATGGCGGGCGCGGGTTTTCCATGGCAGCCTCCGAAGGATGGTAGTGTTGCGCCGGGCAGTAGAGCCGAATGTATCGTGTTGCCCGGCGCAAGCAAGCGGACTTGCCAGATTATCATGCGAAGGCCCAAGGGAGCACCGGGCCGGTTCCCTGCCCGGGCATACGCGGGGCACACCTGCCTTGCTTCCGGTGCGGGGCCGGATGCCATGACCGCGCAATTGGCCGGAAACAGGTCCGCACCAGACCAATGCCCCACCGTCGGGCGCCTGGCGCTGCGCGCCCTGTACGGCACGTGGGCACACCCTGCCTATCGGCGGGAAATGTCGGAACACAGGGGGAAAGCGACGGCAGCATCACACGGACACGCCATGACGCAGGACGCCGATGCGGCGGAACGGCGTCGGAGGCGGCGGGGACGGGGCGAGGATGGCAGGGGGGTGACAGCCGCGGCAAGCGGGCTTGTGACGGCAAGGCAGATGCGTTTCCGCCGAGGAGGGACGACGCCCTTGCCGGTTCAATCGTCGGCGTCGGAGCCGGTACCGGCGGGGATGCCCAAGCCGGACGGATTGCCGCCCCCCTGCGCGTGCGGGCCATTACTGCCCGCCGGGTCGGCGTACGCCGGGCGCCGGGCACACCGGAACAGCGCATCCTGCAAGGCGGCCACGGTGGGCACGCCGCGCACGGCATCGTCTGCGGGATGAAGAATGGGAGTGTAGCCAAGCCTGCGGGCCTGGTCGCGGCGGATGGAATGGGCCGCCACTGGGCGAACCTGGCCGTTGAGATCGACCTCGCCCCAGAACACCGCCCGCTCCGGCAGGGGCAGGTCGTAGAACGACGACAGCACGGCAGCCACCAGTCCCAGATCCATGCCGGGATCCTGCAACTTCATGCCGCCGCCGATCTTGGCGTAGATGTCCACCTGCCCGAAGTTGAGGCGCAGGCGCTTTTCCAGCACCGCCAGCAGCAGGTGCAGGCGGTTGACGTCGAAGCCCAGCCCCGTGCGGCGGGGGATGGCCAGGTAGCTGCGGGTAACCAGGGCCTGAACTTCCACCGCCAGGGGGCGCTGTCCGTCCACGGCCATGACCAGCGCGGTGCCCGACAGGGCCGGGTCGCGTGCGCCCAGAAAGAAGGTGGAAGGATCTTCCACCACCTCCATGCCCTGCTCCACCATGCGGAAGACCAGCAATTCCTGGTTGGGGCCGAAGCGGTTCTTGAGCACCCGCAGCAGGCGGAACATCTGCCGCCGGTCACCTTCGATGGAAATGACCGTGTCCACCAGATGCTCCAGCAGGCGCGGCCCGGCCAGCGCGCCGTCCTTGGTCACGTGGCCCACCAGCAGCACGGTGGTGCCGCTGCGCTTGCAGGCCTCCACGATTTCCGTGGACACCGCACGCACCTGACTGACGTTGCCGGGCAGCCCTTCCGCCCTGTCGGAACTGACGGTCTGCACGGAATCGACGATGAGCAGCGCGGGGGCTTCGGGGCCTTCAAGGTGGGGCAGCACGTCGTCCAGCCGGGTGGTGGCCACGGCCATCAGTTCGTCGTGCAGCACGCCAAGGCGGGCGGCGCGGGCCTTCAACTGGGGCAGCGATTCCTCGCCCGAAAGGTACAGCACCCCGCGCCCGGCGGCGGCCACGGCCCCTGCTACCTGCAGCAGCAGCGTGGACTTGCCGATGCCCGGCTCGCCCCCCACAAGGATGGCCGCACCCGGCACAAGGCCCTTGCCCAGCACGCGGTCCAGCGCGTCCAGCCCGCTGCCGAAAGGCTCGGCACCATGGTCGGCCACGTCCTTCAGCGCCTGCGCCCTGCCCTGCGGGCCAACGGACGACGCACCGGGGCGC
>NZ_VRYY01000441.1 GCF_015731765.1 Nitratidesulfovibrio oxamicus | reverse complement strand
GCCGCCCGGCTGGCCCCTGCCGGAGTGACCTTCCGCGCGTGCCCGACGGCGCTGCCCCTGCTGGGCGATGCGGCCACCGCCGCCGCGCCGGAAGACTACGGCATGGAATTCCACGACCTGATCCTGGCCGTGCGCGTGGTGGACGATATGGACGAGGCGCTGGCCCACATCGCCGCGCACGGGTCCAACCACACAGAAATCATCTGCACCCGCGACCACGGGCGGGCCATGCGCTTCCTGCGCGAGGCCGACGCCTCCATGGTGGCGGTGAACGCCTCCACCCGCTTCAACGACGGCGGGCAACTGGGCCTTGGCGCCGAAATCGGCATCAGCACGTCCAAGCTGCATTCCTACGGCCCCATGGGCGTACAGGAACTGACAACCACCAAGTTCGTGGTGTTCGGCGCGGGCCAGGTCCGGGAGTAACGGAAGCAACTGGAGTAACGGAAATTCTCGAACAGCCGGAACAGGACCGGCGCGGCGGCCCGCTGGGCGCCGCCGCGCCGGTATCGCCCGTGCGGTCGGCAGGCACGTGCTGCCCGGACCGCCACGAAACGCATCACCAACACGAACGAACCACGGGGGCGGCAAAAAGTTCATGCAGCGTATCGGCATACTTGGCGGCAGCTTCAACCCGGTGCATGCGGGACATCTGCGCCTGGCCATCGAAGTGGCCGAGGCGCTGCGGCCCGACCGCATCGACCTTGTCCCTTGCGCCGTCCCCCCCCACAAGGAAGGGCACGACCTCTTGCCCTTCGCCCTGCGCCTGTCGCTGCTGCACGCCGCCGTGCGCCCCTTTGCCGCCCTGACGGTAAACGCCCTGGAAGGCGGGCGCAGCGGGCCATCCTACACCTGGGACACCCTGCACGCCTACCGCGCCGCCGAACCGGACGCCGCGCCGTTCTTCATCCTGGGCGGCGAGGATTTCGAGATGCTGCCCCACTGGTACCGGGGGGTGGAGTTGCCGCGCATCGCCGACTTCGTGGTGGTGCCCCGCGCGGGCAGCGGTCCGGAAGCCTTTCGCGCCGCACTGGCCGCCCACTGGCCCGACGCCGCCCCGCTTGCGCCCCAGACAGACCATGCACAGGCCGCGCCGGACATGGAGCGCCACCTGCTGCGCGGCGGCCCCTACGGGGATACCACCCTGACCTTCCTGCCCCTGCCCCGGCTGGACATCAGCGCCTCCCTGCTGCGCGGCAAATGGCTGCGCGGCGCGGACATCCGCCTGCTGGTGCCCGACGACGTGGACAGCCTGCTGCGCGCCCAGGCCGACGAGGTGCGCCGCTGCTGGGCACACTCCGATCCGGCTCCCCATGCCGATCCCGCAGCGCACGGCACCGCTCCTTCCTGCTCCGCCCCCGACTGCGCCACCCCCGAATCTTCCGGCCCGCACTGTTCCGGCAAGGACACCCCATGCGAATGACCGCCCCAAAGGCCGTGCGTGACAACATCGCGCGGTCCCGTGCCTATCTGGCGCGCGGCTATCTGACCCGCGCCCTGGAGGCCATGGAAAAGGCCCTGAGGGCGTACGAAGGCACCCTGCTCATCGGTCAGGCGCGCTTTGAGACGGAAGTGCACATCCATGAATTCGTCAGCGATCTCAACAGAAATCACGTCGTCCGCAAGTTCTTTGAAACGCGCAAGGTGCTTTCCGGCCCGGACGTGACCTACGCGCCCGGCGACGAACTGCCCCTGGCCGAACGCCTGGAATCCATCCGCCACGCCATGCTGGAGGAGGAGCGCGCCCGCGCCGCCGAGCAGGCCCAGAAGATACTGATGCGCAAGGCGGAACTGACCGGCAACGGCCAGGCCAGGCTGGACGCGGGCGACCTGCCGCGCGGACGGGCCCTGCTGCGCCGGGTGGCCGACGAGTGGGGCCACGAGGCGGGCGTGCTCAGCGACATCGGGCAACGATTCCTGCGGGCCCGACTGTTCTACGAGGCGGCGGAGCTGTTCGAATCGGCGCTGGAACGCTTTCCCGGAGAGGCCCGGGCCTACTCCGGCGCGGTGGCCGCCTATCTGGAACTGCGCGAATACCCCAAGGCGGAAATCGTGTACCTGCGCGCGTTGCGCCAATTCGGATCGCACCCGCGCACCATGCTGAACCTGGCCAAGCTGTACATGGAATGGCGCAAGCGCGACAAGGCGTACGAATACGCCAACCGCGCGTGGCAGTCCGACCCTTCGCTGACCGAGGCGCGGGAACTGCTGTCCCGCCTTTCGCGCTGACGAAGCGCGGCAGCAGTTGTCCCATCCGACGCGCTGACGAAAAAAGGCGGGCAGCGCAGCGCGCCATCCCGCCGGTTCTCCATCCATCGACATGGTACGGGGCAACCCGTCCCGTTTTGGCGGACTTCGCACACCGTCACGGCACTGCCGCAGAATCCGACTCCAGCGGGCCTGCCGTCAGCAATGCTTTGTTGCAGCGCCCGCCTCTGCCATCCCGCAGCTTGTCACCCGCCGCACCGCCGCAAACACCGCATCGGGCGATATGCCCGTCATGCAGCGCCCGGAATGGGCACAACGCCTGCTGCCGTGCAGCGAACAGGGGCGGCAGCCATCGCCGGTTTCCAGCACCACGTCGCGCGGGCCTTCCGGGTAGAAGCCCCATTCGCGGGTGGTGGGGCCGAACAGCGCCACCACCGGGGTCTTCACACCGGCGGCAAGGTGCATGGGGCCGGAATCTCCGGTCACCAGCACGTCTGCGGCGGCCAGTAGCGCGCAGGTTTCGCGCAGGTCCGTGCGGTCGGTGAAATCCGCCGCCAGTCCGCCTGCAAGCCGAGCCTGCTCCACAAGCCCGGAGAGGGGCGTGGCCGTGCCGCCCCCGGCTTCGGCAACAGCATTTTTCTTTCCGCCGGACCGCCCAACAACAAACCACGCATACCCGGCTGCGGAAAGACGCCCGGCCAGATCGCGCCAGGCGCCGGGCAGCCAGGCCTTGTCCGGATGCGTGGAATAAGGATGCAGGGCCACCAGCGGGCGGACCGGGGCCGAGGCTTCGCCCGATGCGCCATCCGGCGTCCCGATCGGCGTTCCCGCAGGCAGCAGCCCGGCCTCGCTCAGCAGGGCCACGCCCCGCGCGCTCTCCGCGTCGTCCAGCAGAATGCACGGCAGCAACGCGGAACGCGGCGGCGGCGCATCCTGCACGGCCAGTAAGTATCGTTGCGTCACGTTGCTGGCGCGCAGCCGTTCGCGGAACAGCCTGCCGCCGGACCGCAGGAACAGGCGACGTTCCAGCGAAAATTTGGGGTAGCGGCGCACCGGTCCGGGCCACAGCAGGCCCAGCAACCGCGAGCGCAGGGTTCCATGCAGGTCCAGCAGGCCCGCACCGGGCAGCAATGCCGCCAGCCCGCGCACGAAACCGGGCAACGCGGCGGGGCGCAGGTCGCGCGGGTCCACCGTGGCCACCCGGTCCACGGCGGGATGGTTGCGGAACACCGGAGCCCACTGCGGCCGCGTCAGCACCACGAAGCGCCAGCCACGGGTACGATGCAGCCACAGCAACACGCCCGTGGTCAGCACCACGTCGCCCAGCGCGCTCAGGCGCACCACCAGCCATGTCTTGGGCAGGGTCATCAATTCTCCGCCGGGGCACCCGGCGTGGTTGCACGATCGCCGCGCTGCGGATATAGCGCTCACCGCAGCACGCGGTAACGTCACCGCTGTTTCCTTAACGTCGTGTTTCAGGTATTGGCGGGGCTTGCGTCACCCTTACGGAAAATCCGGGGGCCGTTGCGGCACAGCACTACCAGCAGCGGCGCGGAAAGAAAAGCGCCGCGCCCCCGCATCCGCCGCACTTCCGGCGTCCCTTGCCAGCAGCCGCGCGCCATGGCGTCTTTATCACGGCACCTTGCAGTGCGCGGTGCTAGACTGATGCCCATGCCACCGCATGGCACGGCCCCCCACCTTCCCCGGACACCCCCAGGCACCCAATGAACGCCATTCCCCCCCGCGCCCTTACCTCGCTTCTGCGCAGCCCGCCCGTGCGACGACTGTGGCTGCTGCTGATACTGGCGTGCGGGGTGTTCACCCTGTTCCTGCTGCACGCGGTGCACACCTTCTGGGAAACGGCGGAAACATACCGCCGCAGCCACCTGCGCGAAATGGTGCTGCTGGCCCGCAACCAGGTGCAACCGGTGCTGGATGAACTGGCTGCGGGGGTCTATGGCCGCGACCACGCCCTGGCGCTGGTGCGCGAGCGGGTGCGCACCATGATCTTCAACGATACCCGCGGCCCCAACTACATCTTCATGAGCGGTTACGACGGCACCGTGCTGGTCCAGCCCTACGAGCGGCTGATGGAAGGCCGCAGCGGCCTTGACCTGCGCGACGCGGAAGGGGTGCCCATCATCGCGGAACTCATCAGGACCGCGCAGGAGAACCCCGACGGCGGATATTTCTCGTACCGCTACACGCCGCCCGACGGCAGTGCGCCGCAAGAAAAGCTGTCGTTCGTGCTGCCCATCCCCGAACTGGCCTGCTACATCGGCACCGGATCGTATCTTGGCGACGTGCACGCCGGGGAACGCCGCTACATCCTGGCCACTGCGGCCTTGGGCGTGACCGTGTTCGTGCTGCTGGGGCTTACCTTCGTCACCGCGCTGGGCGCCCTTGCCCGGCGCGGCGCGGAACTGGAACGCGAGGTGGAGGAACGCAAGGACACCGAACAGCGGCTGGCCGCTGCGGAACTGAAGTACCGGTCCATCTTCCAGAACGCGCAGGAAGGCATAGCGGTCATCCAGGACGGACTGCTGCGCTTCGTCAACCCGCGCATCGGCGAGATACTGCGCCGCCCCGTGCAGGAACTGGTGGGCACCCCGTTCACCGACCACCTGCACCCCGCCGACCGTCCCGTGGCCAGGGACAGGTACATGCGCCGCCTGAAAGGAGAATTGCTGGACACCTACCCTCCGGTGCGCATCTGCGCACCCGATGGCGAACGCTGGGTGTTCGGCACCGGGGTGCTGCTGGAGTGGGATGGCCGCCCGGCAGTGCTGGTAATGCTGACCGACATCACGGACCTGAAGAAGGCCGAACAGACCCTGCACGCGCGCGAGCAGCAGTTCCGCGCCGTGCTCACGCAGGCCCCCTTCGCCATGGCCCTGCTGTACCCGGACGGCACGCTGCGCGAGGCCAATGCCGAATGGCTGAGCCTGCACGGCCTTGCCGAAGCCACGGACAACCCCGCCGTGTACACCCTGGACCAGGACCGCTACGTGCAGCACGCCGGGCTGCACGGGCTGGCCCAGGCCGCCCTTGCGGGCGAGGTCATCGCCACCGAGCCGCTGGAATTTCCGCCCGACGCAACGCCCGACGGCCAGACCCGCTGGATGGCCCTGCGCCTGTACCCCGTGGCCGGAGCACCGGGCACACCCGATGCCGTGGTCTTCATCCTGAACGATCTGACGGTGCTCATGGAGTCGGAGCGCGAGCGCCAGGTCCTGCTGGCCGACCTTTCGCGCGCCAACCGCGCCCTGTCCCGCGCCCAGCGCCACCTGAAGGGCGTGCTGGACGCCATGCCCTCGGCCATCGTGGTGGCCGACGCCGCAGACAGGGTGGTGCTGTGGAACCCGGCGGCGGAGCGGCGCTTCGGCGTTGCCGCCCCGTCCGCCCATGGCCGCTCGCTGGTGGAAATAGCCCCGGAACTGGCCCGACACCTGCCCCGGCTGCACGCGGCCCGGCGTGGTGGCGCGGCCATGCCGCCGGAACGTGTGGTCACCCCCATCAGGCTTCCGGCGGGTTCGCAGCCGGGAAGCCTGTCCGGCGAATCCCGCCGGGTGGAGGACGTCACCGCCATTCCGCTGGAAACCGGCGAGGAAATGTGGGGCATCCTGCGCCTGGACGACGTGAGCGAGCGCGCCGCCATGGAAGACCTGATGGTGCAGGCCGAAAAGATGGCCTCGGTGGGAGGGCTTGCGGCGGGCATGGCCCACGAGATCAACAACCCGCTGGGCGGCATCCTGCAGGGGGTGCAGAACCTGCGCCGCCGTCTGCTGGATGACCTGCCCGCCAACCGCGCCGCGGCGGAACGGCAGGGCGTGGATTTTGGCCGCGTCGCGGCCTACGCGGAAGAACGCCACATCGACGGGCTGCTGGACGGCATCCGTGAATCGGGTGAACGCGCGGCGCGCATCGTGGCCAACATGCTCACCTTCAGCCGCCGCAGCGATCCTTCGCGCGTGCCGGTGCAGATCAACGACCTGCTTGAACGAACCCTTGAACTGGCAGTCACCGACTACAGCCTGGCCCGCAACTACGACTTCAAACGCATTGCCGTGGTGCGCCGCTACGACCCGCAATTGCCGCCGGTGCGCTGTTCCGCCAGCGAAATGGAGCAGGTGTTCCTGAACCTGTTCAAGAACGCGGCCCAGGCGTTGGCGCAGCGCGATGACGGGCCGCCGCCGGTGCTCACCCTGACCACGACGGCAGAGGCGACGCACCTGCGCATAGAGGTGGCCGACAACGGCCCCGGCATGTCGCCGGAGTTGCGCCGCCGGGCCTTCGAGCCGTTCTTCACCACGCGCGAGGCAGGTACGGGCACGGGGCTTGGCCTTTCCGTGGCCTACTTCATCGTGGTCACCAACCACAAGGGAACCATCACCATCGAGGAAGCGCCGGAGGGCGGCGCGGTGTTCGTGGTGCGCCTGCCCCTGGCCTGATGCCTCCCCCGTATTGCCCCCGTACTGCCCCGTATTGCACGGTTCCCCTGACCTGCCCAAGCTTGCCCAGATCTACCCTGGCTTGCCCAGATCTGCCCAGATCTGTCCTGCTCCTGATCTGATCCATACCTGTTCCATATCTGTTCCATATCTGATCCGGCGTCGGCATGGCGGGCCGTGCCTTTCCGGCTAGGTGCCCAGCCAGCAACCCACCGCCTGCCCTGCCTTCTGCCCGCCTCCCCTGCCCCCCCACAGCCCCTGCCCCCACCCACCGCGTGCAGACCGCCCCGCGCCGGGGCTTCTGCAAATCGTCACCTGTCCGTCACCGCCGTCACCGGCATCTTCATGCTAACTACCCGCAGAAAGACGTGCCGGCGCCGCACGGCGTCACGCAACCGTCACCACGCCTTCAGGGGCCAACGGCCAGCGGACGACACACTCGCCATTCCGCGCCGGTTTGCGCCCGACAACGTGTCCGACAGTATCCGGGGGGATACATGCAACATACCTGGCTGGAGCCGTTTCTGGAAATGTTGGGTCGCAGGCGCGACGATCCGGGCCACGCACCGCACCCGAACGGCCTTGCGCCGGACGCCTTGCCCACCGTGAACACGCCGCCGGCCTTCAGGCGGATCGAAGTTGCCGACGCCAGCCCCGCGGCCACGCCCGGTACTGCATCCGGCGCCCCGACAACCTTCCAGTCCACATCCGATCCAGCACGCCACGCGCCTTCCGCCCACGCCACGGACGCCTCGGTGCGCGAGATGGTGGCCCGGCACGAGGCGCTGCACATGCTGCTGGTGCGCATGGTGGACCACGTGCTGGTGCGCGACCTGTACGGAGAGGAGATCACCGCGGGCATCGAATCGCTGCTGGTGGAAGGATTATGGGCGACGGTGCCCGGCCTGAGCGGCCAGCCCGCGTCGGCGCATCATCTGCTGCCGCTGGAAACAGGCGAATTCCTGGTGTTCTGGCCGGAACCGGCCACCCGTCCGCAACGCCTGGCCGACGCAGCCTTCACCATGAAGCTGAAGTTGCAGCACCACCTGAAGGATTCCGTCCTGCGCTGGACCGGGCGCGAAGTGCACATCGGCGTGGGCTGCGCCACCTATCGCCGCCGCCCCGGCGCGGAACCGCGCCGGGAATTCTTCCAGGCCGTGCGCGAGGCGCGCACCATGGCCCGCAAGGAACTGGACCTGTCCGACCTGCGCCTTGCGCGCGACTTCAAGGCCGTGTTGCAGGACAACGCCATCCGCACCCTGTACCAACCCATCGTACGCTTTCCCTCCGGGCGGATCATGGCCTGGGAAGCCCTGAGCCGGGGCCCGGTGGACACGCCCTTCCACTCGCCCATGATGCTGTTCGACATCGCGGAGGAGTTGGGCATGCTTTTCGCGCTGGAACGCATCTGCCGGGAACGGGCCATTGCCTGCGCGGGCACCCTGGCCCCGGACCAGAAGCTGTTCCTGAACATCCACCCGCGCACCCTCACCGACCCCGGCTTTACCCCCGGCAGCACGCTGGAGGCGGTGCGGGCCATGGGCCTTGCGCCGGAAAACATCGTCTTCGAGATCACCGAGCGGCATTCCATCCGCGATTTCGGGGTGTTCTACAAGACGCTGTCGCACTACCGGGGGCAGGGATTCAAGGTGGCCATCGACGACGCGGGCACCGGCTATTCCGGCCTTGCCACCATCGCAGAGCTGAAGCCCGACTTCATCAAGATCGACATGTCGCTCATCCGCAACATCAACCGCGACCCGGTGCGCCGCGCGCTGATGGAAACCCTGGTCAGCTTTGCCGAAAAGATCGGCTCGCGGGTCATCGCGGAAGGGATAGAAACCCGCGAGGAAGCGGCCACCCTGATGGCCATCGGCGCGCACTACGGCCAGGGCTACTACCTGGGCCGCCCCGACTACCCCAAGCAGGAAACCCATGTGGACATCGGCGAACTGCGCCCCACGGCGCAACTGCCCAGCGTGGGCAGCCTTGCCTGTTCCATGCCGGTGGGCGAACTGGCGGAACCGGCCCACACCGTGCCCCCCACCACGCTGGCGGGCGAGGTCCGCAAGCTGTTCGAAACCTCCGATCCGCTGACCAGCATCGCCGTGACGGACGAGCGCGGCAAGCCGCTGGGGCTGATCATGGACTACCACCTCAACCGGCAGCTTTCGGCACAGTACGGGGTGGCGCTGTACTTCAAGCGGCCCGTGTCCGCCGTCATGGACGCGAGGCCGCTGGTGCTGGAGCAGACCACCCCCGTGGAGGACGCCGCCCGGCTGGCCATGTCGCGCAGCCGGTTGCAGGCCTACGACGACATCATGATCACCCGCGCCGGGCTGCTGACGGGCACCGTTTCGGTGCAGCGGCTGCTGCACAAACTGGCCCAGGTGCAGGTGGAACTGGCCAAGGGCACCAACCCGCTCACCGGCCTGCCCGGCAACGTGGCGCTGGAAAAGGAGTTGGAAACCCGACTGGCCGGGGGGCAACCCTTTTCGCTGCTGTACGCGGACCTGGACAACTTCAAGAGCTACAACGACACCTACGGCTTCAAGAACGGCGACAGGATCATCCTGCTGCTGGCCAAGGTGCTGTCATGGGCGGTGCAGCGGCACGGGGCCAAGGGCGACTACGTGGCGCACATCGGCGGCGACGACTTCGTGTGCATCACCTCGCCCCGCCATGCCGAGCGGGTGTGCCGGGCGGCCACGCGCTGCTTCGGGCGGCTGGTGCGCGGCTGCTACTGCGCGGAAGACATCGCACGCGGCTGGATCACCGCGCGCGGACGCGACGGCATGGAGCGGCGCTTTCCGTTCGTTTCCGTCTCGCTGGCGGTGCTGGACTGCCACGAGCGCAGCAACCTGCATGAAATCGGCGAACGCGCCGCCCACGTGAAGCACCTGGCCAAGGCCATTCCCGGCAACGCCTACGTGCTGGAATGCGGGGTATGCCAGATGCGTGCCCTGTACTGAGATCACGCGGCAGCCCCACCCGCATCCACGGTCCACACACGACGGCCCCCCCACGGTGCAACGCGGGGGGGCTTGTCCGTCCGGCGGGTGCACGCGGGCACGGAGCCCACAGGAGGAGCGCACGGCTCCGTGCTTTCGGACGAATGTGACGCCGCCCGTCATGCCGGGCGCACCCGGCATGACGGGCGGTGGATATGTTTCCTGTGCTCTTTCAGGGGCTGTTCTTCAGATTAGGATTTTCGTTCGTTGGCAAGGAAAACGAGCCTGCCATGAGGGAGTGCCCCAGCCGCTGGGTGAGCTTGCGAACCTTGCCCCAGCCGCTGGGTGAGCTTGCGAACCTTGCCCCAGCCGCTGGTAAGCGCGAAGCGCGGACCTTACGGATGGGGACAGCAAAACCATGGCAGGCGAAGTTTGACCGCGTTGCGCACGATGTCCGTTGGGCTCGCAAGCTCGCCCAACGGACACGCTTCGCGCCCTTAGGAGCGGTCAGCCAACGGACGGAAAGACAATCTGAAAACAGCCCCTAGGGAAGCATCCAGCCGATGACATAGGCCTGCAAGGTCACCAGCACGCAGATCACCAGGGTCATGGCGATGCTGTGCCCCAGTGCGAAGCGGAACAGCGCCCCTTCCTGGCCCACGGTGTGGGTGGAGGCCGTGGCAACGGAGATGGACTGCGGCGAGATCATCTTGCCGGTCACCCCGCCGGTGGCGTTGGCGGCCACGGTCAGATACGGGTCCACGCCCACGGCGCGGGCCGTGGCCTGCTGCATGCTGCCGAACAGCGCGTTGGACGAGGTGTTGGAGCCGGTCAGGAACACGCCCAGCCAGCCCATGATGGGCGCAAAGAACGGGAACAGCGCGCCGGTATGGGTGAAGGCGATGCCGAGGGTCGAGCTCATGCCCGAGTAGTTCATGAGTTGCGCCAGTCCGAGGATGAGCATGATGGTCAGCACCGGAAAGCGCAGTTGCCGGCAGGTGCGCCAGAAGCAGCCGATGGCCCGCTTCATGCCGTAGCCGGGCATGATGGGCACCGACAGCAGGCCCGCCAGCAGGATGGCGGTGCCCCCTGCCGACAGCAGGTTGAGGGTGTACTTGGCCGCATAGGGCGCGTCCTTGGCCACGATGGGCGCGGTCTTGGCGATGGCGCCGTGCAGTCCCGGCCATTCGATGGCCTGGAGGTACACCTTGTTAAGCCCGGCCTTCACGCCATCCAGCCCCCAGAAGAACACGAACACCGCCAGGATGGCGTACGGCGCCCAGGCCCGCAGGATCTCGCCGGTGGTATGGTGGGCGCTAGCCGCCGCGCTGGCGGGCTGTTCATCGGCAAAGTGCCAGGTGTTGGCGGGCTTCCAGAAGCGCAGCAGCACCAGCAAGCCGATGATGGTCACGATGGCCGCCATGACGTCGGGCAGCGTGGGGCCGTGCAGTTCTGCAAACAGGAACTGCGTGCCGCTGAAGCACACGCTGGCCACCACGATGGCGGGCAGCACTTCCATGGACCGGCGAAAGCCGCACATCACCACGGTCATCCACAGCGGCACCACCAGTGCGAACACCGGCAACTGACGCCCCACGTACTGGCTGAGCATGGTCACATCCAGGCCGCTGACCTGGCTGGCCACGATGACCGGGATGCCCAGCGCCCCGAAGGCCACGGGCGCGGTGTTGGCCACAAGGCAGATGCCCCCGGCGTACACCGGACTGAAGCCCAGCCCCATCAGCATGGCCGCCGTGATGGCCACCGGCGTGCCGAAGCCCGCCGTGCCTTCCAGAAACGCCCCGAAGGCAAAGGCGATGAACAGGGCCTGCAACCGCCGGTCGTCGGTCAGCCGGGCCAGCGAGCCCTTGATGATCTCGAATTCGCCCGATTCCACGGTCATGTTGTAAAGCCACACGGCCGTCAGCACGATCCAGATGATCGGAAACAGCCCCATGGCCATGCCGTACAGCGTGGCGTTGACCGCAAGCCCCACGGGCATGCCCCACACGCCCACGGCGGCGCACAACGCGCCAGCCAGCCCCAGCGCGGCGGCCATGTGGCCCTTGGCCCGCCGCACGGCCAGCATGTAGAAGAGTATCGCCAGCGGCAGCATGGCCACGCTGGCCGATGCGGCGATGTTGGAAAACGGATCGTACTGCTGCACCCAGTTCACGAATGCCCCCTGTGGTTGACGTGCATGGAAGGCCCCGCGCGCACCCCGTGTGCGCGGCGGCTGGCCGTATCCTGCGTGGCGCGGCCACATTCCCGCCTGCCCGTGCGATGCCGGACGGCGGAAACGGCACCGTGGCCGCTTGAACCTCGCTGCTTCTGCTGTTAGCCAAGGGGGCTGGCAGTTGTGAAATGAATTGTCTTCATCAACCCTAGTCAAGAATGGAATGGCCATGCACCTCAGGGTATTGCGCTGCTTTGTGGAGGTGGTTCGCGCGGGCGGTTTTTCCGCCGCCGCGCAGGCCGTGTGCGC
This sequence comes from Nitratidesulfovibrio oxamicus, assembly GCF_015731765.1. Classification (GTDB taxonomy): domain Bacteria; phylum Desulfobacterota; class Desulfovibrionia; order Desulfovibrionales; family Desulfovibrionaceae; genus Cupidesulfovibrio; species Cupidesulfovibrio oxamicus. Next base: position 2,258 of record NZ_VRYY01000441.1, on the reverse strand, counting down.
CACCCAGTCCACGGTCAGCAAGGCCGTGCGCGGACTGGAGGAAGACTGCGGGGCAACCCTGCTGCAACGCACCCCGGCGGGGGTGGCCCTGACGGCGGCGGGCGAGGTGGCCTACCGCCGCGCGCTGGCCATGCTGGCCGAAAAGGAGGCCATGGATGCGGAGATGGACGACCTGCGCAACGTGCGCCGGGGCACGCTGCGCTTCGGCGTGCCGCCGGTGGGCAGCACCCTGCTGTTCGCACGGCAGTTTGCCGAATACCATCGCCGCTATCCGGGGGTGCGCATAGAACTGCGTGAAAAGGGCTGCTACGCGCTGGAAGAGTGCGTTCTGCGCGGCGAACTGGAGATGGCACTGGTGCTGCTGCCCGTGTCCGACCAGTTCGAGGTATCGCCCCTGTGCGACGAGCCGCTCATGGCCCTGCTGCCGCAAGGACACCCCATGCGGGGCCGTGCAGCCCTGAGCCTGCGCGATCTGGACGGCAATGCGTTCATCCAGTTCGAACAGGGCTTTGCGCTCAACGCGCGCATCCGCGACCGCTGCCTGAAACAGGGGGTACGCCTGGATGAAACCCTGTGCAGCGGCCAGATACCCTTCATCATCAGCCTGGTGGCCGCCGGGCTTGGCGTGGCGCTGGTGCCGCGCCTGATGCTGACGGAACCGCTGCCCGACGGCGTCCACCGCGCCCTGCTGGACGACGACGAACTGCGCTGGCGCGCGGTGCTGGCCTGGCGCAAGGGGCACAGCCTGTCCCCGGCGGCGGCGGCGTGGCTGGAACTGATGCACGAGATGCCGCCGCGCATCTCGTGCGGCAGCTACGGCGGCCCGGCGCAGAAGGCCGCACCGGACAGGCCGGGTACGCCGGACAGGGAGGGCATGACATGTGGCGGGACTGCGGAAATGACGGGGGGAGGAACGACAAACAGAAAAGCCCCATCAGCCGGGACGGGGCAAGGTTGCGCGGCGGGCGGAACGCGCGGGCGCAAGCACTGATCAGCGTTCCTGCATGCCCTGCGCCACGCGCACCAGTTGGGCGGCGTCGAGAATCAGCGATATGCCGCCCTCGGCGTCCACGCTGGACCCGGCAATCCAGGCGGCGCGGCGGCACGGCCCGCCCAGGCGCTTGATGACCGCCTGCTCCAGCCCGGCCACGCCGTCCACGGCAAAGCCCACCGGCTGGCCGTCCACGTTGGCGATGATCACCCGCTCGTAGGCGGGCTGTTCGCCCGGCACGTCCAGGAAGCGGCGCAGGCTGAGGCACGGCACCAGCCGTTCGCGGTATTCGATGAGGCCCAGCGTGGCTGCCTCGCCCTCCACGAAGCGCTCCAGGCACGCCTGCACCTGGGTCAGGGGCAGGATGAACGTTTCGTCACCCACGCGCACGCGCAGTCCGTCAATGATGGCCAGGGTAAGCGGGATGCGCAGCCGCCAGGCCGTGCCCTCACCCTGCCGGGTGACCACGTCCACGCTGCCGCGCAGCGACCCCAGGGCCGTGCTGACCACGTCCAGCCCCACCCCGCGCCCGGAAAGGTCGGATACGCCGCTGGCCGTGCTGAAGCCGGGCAGAAACAGCAGTTGCAGCAGTTCCGCCTCGCCGGGGTCGGCATCCGGGGCCAGCAGGCCCCGCGCCACGCCCACCGCGCGCAGTTTGTCCAGATCGATGCCTGCTCCGTCGTCGGACACGGTGATCAGCACCTCGCCCCCGGCATGGGCGGCGGACAGCCGCAGCACCGCCTCGGCGGGCTTGCCCGACGCCAGGCGCGCTTCTGCCGATTCCACGCCATGATCCATGGCGTTGCGCACCAGATGCAGCAAGGGGTCGCGCAAGTGGTCGATGACGGTCTTGTCCAGTTCCGTCTCGCCGCCCTCGGCCACAAAGCGAACATCCTTGCCCAGGCGCGCCGCCAGATCACGCACCAGCCGCCGGAAAGCGTGAAAGGTGGCGTCCAGCGGCACCATGCGCACCGACATGGTGCTGTCCCGCAGCGATTCGGTAAGCCGCTCCAAGCCTTCGGCCAGTTCGCGCAGGCGCGGGTCGTCATGGTCGGCGGCGATGCGCGACAGGCGCGCCTGAAGGATGACCAGTTCGCCCACGTTGTCCAGCAGGCGGTCCACCTTGGCGCTATCCACGCGCAGGCTGGTGGTGGCGCCTTCATCGCCGCCGGGGCGCAGGCTGCCCGCCGGAGCGGCATCGTCACCCGCCGGTGCGGCGCATTCGGGCACCGGCCACGGGGCAGGGGCAATGGCAGGCGTGGGCGAG
>NZ_VRYY01000430.1 GCF_015731765.1 Nitratidesulfovibrio oxamicus | reverse complement strand
GTGGTGAAGCGCATGGAATACGACAGCTTCGGCAACCCGCTGCTGGACACCTGCCCGTACTTCTTTCTGCCGCTGGGCTTTGCCGGGGGGCTGGCGGACCGGCACACCGGCCTCGTGCGCTTCGGCTTTCGCGACTACTACCCGCGCACCGGACGCTTCACCGCGCCCGACCCGCTGGGCGACACCGGCGGCGACCATGACCCCTACGACTATTGCGTGGACGACCCGGTCAGCGCCTTCGACCCGCTGGGGCTCATCGGGGAAGCCATCATCGGTCAGGGGTGGGACGAATCAAAACACCCTCGCGACGACATCGGCAGGTTCACCTTCGCCGACGCCCGCAGGCGCGGAGGCAGTGAAACCGGCACCCAGGCGGGCAATTCCACACAACACGCTCCAACTGCTGGCACTGGGCAGGCAAAAGGCAACATAGGCACAAAGTCACACGAAATAGCGCAGCAATTACGTCCATGGTGGACATACCCGTATGGCAGCAAAGAAAAGCAGGAGGGAATTTCGAAAATTCAAGGCACGTTGAAGCCTGAACTTTCGGAATGGGGGAATACAATGCTTGATCTTGGAATGGAAACTCCAAATGGGCCACAAATACTCACCGAAGAAGCAATAGACGGCATCAGGAACAAATTACAAAGCGATAAAGAAAAAAAATTGAAGAAAAATCAAAAAAACAAACCCAACAACCAATAAGACTGCCAGTCGGAAGACTGCGAACCACAACCATACGAACTCCTCTGGCGTTGCGGCGTAATGCGTTACAATGCCGAGGAGTTCTTATATTGAACATTTTCTATACTTTTTTATGTTTAAAAAATTTTGATATCACGACAAGATACCCACAGTTCACAAGCGCAGCAAACAGTCCTTTTGCCCCAAATACAATACCCGCATCGCGTTTAAAGTAAAATATATTAAACACAGGCCTTGTAGGATCCATTTTATAATATGGCAAAGAACTATTCATTAAAACAAAAAACATGAACACAGAATATATCATCATTGCCGATAGCACGCTATCTATAACTCGCGAACTATTTGAAGTTGCCAACACTGGAAAAAGTGCCAACACCCAAAAAAAGCAAAATAAATACATAAAAAGTTCATGCGCACTGGCAAATATATTCGCAAAATACCACATGAAACATTCAGACAAAAATATACACGCAATAACGACCTTCTTTCTACGTACATCTGTTAACATATGCTCCGCCTACGCAATAAATTGATATGAACAAGAGAACAAGTTCGCACGATACAACATACTTTCCAAAACACTTACTTAAGCACAACCATCAGTCCATAACTGCATATTTTCCCCGAACGCTTCCCCTGCAAACCAAAATGACACCAACATATATTTGCGTTCTTATGTGCACAAACGCAAAAACGCAAACAACTAATCCGTGACACTGCCCCCTGCAAAGGCAATCCACCCCGATTCAGAAATATCTTCGCTCCGCCGACCATACGTTTGTACTCTACATAATGCCACGCAAATACGACTCATCGTGACACCGACAGAACTGCTGAAACGCATTCCCAAGGCAAAGGCCAGCAAATAACCCGTCCCGACCTGCCAAGGGGCCACCGGTGCTGCCAGTACTGGAAGTCACTCCGGACATGCGATATGGCTTGGCAACTTCCAGCCCCCAAGGCAGGTTCTGCATGCATCGCACACCAGCACCCCGCGGGGACACCGCCTTCCCCGCCCTTTGAGTTCCGCGCGGATTTCGGATAGGGTTCACCGGCGCATGGCGGTGGGGCGCGGCCCGTCCGGACTTTACCCGCGCCTTGTCCGGCACTGCCGAAGCATCCTGCGGCAGGTCCGGCTGGCTGAGCAGGTTCGGGCAACACCGGACCGCACGCCAAGCGCATCCGGAGTCGCATCCGGCGACACCACCGGGACAGCGCAGCGCCCGCTGGGCATTTGGGACCACACTTTCGGGGGCACGCAACGGGCACATGAACAGACGACGGTTTCTCATCGCCGCGTGCGCCTGCGCGCTGCATCTGGCCGCCATGGGCACCGCCCTTGCCGGGCCAGCAGTACGCCCCGCCCTGCGGCGCGGCAGCGGGCCGCTGGGGTCTG
>NZ_VRYY01000429.1 GCF_015731765.1 Nitratidesulfovibrio oxamicus | reverse complement strand
GCCCGCCGCCCTCGCGCAGCGCCTGCGGGCGGCACTGGCGCTGGTGGGCACCCGGTTCCGCCGCCGCATCGGCCGCATGGCCCTGTTCACCGCGCCCACCTATCTTGCCATGTACGCCCTGCATCAGGTCGGAGTGTTCGACACCCTGCGCGATCTTGCGGCAGGCGGTGCCGCCGGGGGACTCGGCATGGGCATCCTGCCGGTGCAGGCCGCCGGGGTGGTGATATTTTCCGCAGCCGCCGAATTCTCGTCCGGGGTGGCCGCTGCCGCCGCCCTGCTGGACGCCGGTTCGCTGGACACGGCCCAGACCGCGCTGGCGCTGGTGCTGGGCACCATCGTGGCCACTCCCATCCGGGCGCTGCGCCACCAGTTGCCCTCGCACACCGGCATCTTCACACCCCGCCTGGGGCTGGTGCTGCTGGTGCAAAGCCAACTGTTCCGCGTGGCCAGCCTGGCCGCCGTTACCGTCGCATGGTGGCTGGCCGCGCACTGACGCCACGCCCGATCAGCGCCGGAACACGCGGACGGGGCGGGCACGGTTGTTTCCATGCCCGCCCCGTCCGCATTCACCTGCCTGGAATCCCTTGACCAGAATCGCCTGGCCAGAGCCGCCCAGCTTTCGACCGGGAAATTCCGGCTACTTCGTGTTGTCCCTGGTGACCTCGTCGGGTTCGTTCATGGCCCCGCGCAGCTCGCGCACGGCCTTTCCCAGTGTTCTCCCCAGCAGGGGAAGCCTGTCCGGACCAAAAACGAACAGGGCCACAATTCCCACCACCAGAAGATGCATCGGCTGAAACAATTCTCCGATCATGATTCCATCCCGTGAAGACGCATGATGCGCGCAAAAATACTGACCATCGCGCACGGTGCATGCCGGAAAACCTTTCCGACACCGCACGCTCCTGTCATTTCCTACGCCCAATCGTTGCAATGCGCCAACATGTGCAAGCACACCCTGCACTGTGCGTGCAACCTGCACAAAACAACCGCGGCCCGAAGCATGGTCCGGGCCGTAAAACCACACGCGCAACACACTGGAAAAACGCTCCGGACAACAACGTCGGCAGGTTGCCCCAACAGATGTTTCCGGCCACGCCCCGGAAGCAGCCCCTAATCGTCCACCGCCTGCCTGGCCGGCAACCGCACGGTGAACCGGGTACCCTCGCCGGGCACGCCGTCGCAGGCAATGCTGCCGCCGTGGGTGCGCGTCACGATGAAGTAGCTGACCGCAAGCCCCAGTCCGGTGCCCACGCCCGGCGGCTTGGTGGTGAAGAACGGCTCGAATACCCGCCGCCGCACTTCCGGCTCCATGCCCGGCCCGTTGTCCTCGACCACGATGACCACCTCGTCTCCCTCGCGGCGGGTGCTCACATGCAGGGCGGGGGCCTGTCCGGCAGGATACTTCTTTTCCGTCATGGCGTGGGCCGCGTTCTTGAACAGATTCAGCAGCACCTGTTCGATCTCGGTGGGCACGCAGGTCAGGGTGTCGTCATTCTCGGCATAGTCGCGCACCACGTGCAACTTGCGAAAGTCGTACTTACGGCGCAGGTCGTAGTCGCTGCCCGCCAGCGTCAGCGCCCGCTCGGCCAGCGCATGCGCCCGCACCGTGGTGCGCCGCCCCTGTCCGGGCCTCGTGAATTCCAGCATGGTGGCGATGATGTCCGCCGCGCGGGTGCCCGCATCGCGGATGCCTTTCAGCATTTCGGAAATGTGCCGGGCCTTCATGTAGGCGCGCATGGCCGCAAGGGATACCCCCGTGTCGCGCGCGGCCTGGGCGTTGGCGGCCAGATCCGGGTCCAGCCTGCGCATGATGTTCTGCACGCCCTGCAACACCGCCCCCAGCGGGTTGTTCAGTTCGTGGGCCATGCCACCCGCAAGGCCGCCCACGGACAGCATCTTTTCGGTCTGCACCAGCATGTCGGCCAGGCGGGTGCGCTCGGTGACGTCGTCCACCCGCACGATGACGGCCCCCGGCACGCCGGGCGCGGCACCCTGCCCCGAAAGGGGGAACAGCATCACGTCCAGGTGGCGCACCCGCCCACCAGCCACGCGGGGCAGCCCTTCGAACCGGGCGGCCTGACGCCGGGCCACGGCCTCGTGCACATGCGGG
>NZ_VRYY01000428.1 GCF_015731765.1 Nitratidesulfovibrio oxamicus | reverse complement strand
CTGGCCTGTGCGGCCTGCCTGCCCGCATGGTGGCTGGCGGGGGCAGGCGCGGGCACGGCATGGACAGCGCCCGCCCTGCACCCTGCCATGCGCCTGGCCCTGGGTGTACCCCTGGCCGCAGTTCTGTACCTGGCCCTTTCGCTGTGCTGCGGCAGTCAGGACGCCCGCGCTCTGCTGCGCGTTGTGCGGCGTGAAAAAACAGGCTAGGCTCGCCAGACGCCCGCCTTGCGCCCCGCCCCTTGCGCCTCGTCACTTGCGCCCCGTCCCTTGCGGCGGATGACGCCAGCCGCACGGGAACGGCGCAACCGGGCCGCCCCCGGCAGCCGCCCCGTCCGCACACGAAAGGCACGCACAAGGGACGCCGCATGCACCAAAAGGCCCCACGCCATCTGCTTACCGGCATCCAGACCCGGCTCGGCCTGCTGATCACGCTGGTCACCACCGTCATGCTGGTGGTGTTCATGGTCATGGACTACACCGCCGCCAGCGACAAACTGCGCCGCGACATAGAGGATTTCGCGCGGCGACAGGCCGTGCGCGTTGCGCGTCAACTGCAGGTTCCCGCGTGGAACCTGGACGCCGGGTCCATCTCCGCCGTCATCGCGGCGGAAATGGAAGACCAGCGGGTGTACGCCGTGGCCCTGTTCGAACGCGACGGCACCACGTTGCTCGGCGGCATGCAGCGCGACGGCGACTGGCGTCCCGTGCCGTGGAGCGACGCCGCCGACGGCGACTTCGTCACCGAGCGCGAGGTGATGGCCCACCAGGGCGAAGAACTCGGCAGCGTGGTGGTGATGATCTCGCCACGCGGCATCGACGACGCCCTGTCCGCCATGGTGCGCGAAAACGCCGTGCGCGTGACCCTGGTGGGCTTCGTGCTGGTGGTGCTGATCATCCTCATCCTGCGGCGCACGGTGGTGGTGCCCGTGGCCGGACTGGCCCAGGTGGCCAGAAAGGTGGCGGAAGAACGCAACTACGCCTTGCGCGCCGTGCAGCATGGCCATGACGAGATCGGTCGACTGGTGGACGCCTTCAACACCATGCTCGAGCAGGTGGAACGCCACGAACGCCAGTTGACCGTGCAGCAGGGCGAACTGGAACGCATGGTGCGCGAACGCACCACGGCGCTGGACACCGCCCATGCCCGCGTGGAACGCGCCAGCCGCGCCAAGAACGAATTCCTGGCCGGAGTCACCCACGAATTGCGCACCCCCATGAATGCCGTCATCGGCATGGTGGACATTATCCTTGGCTCCGATCTTGCGCCCAAGCAACGGGAATACCTGAACCTTGTTCGATCTTCGGCCCGTTCGCTGCTGGGCGTGGTGAACGGCGTGCTGGACTTTTCCAAGTTGGAGGCCGGGCGGCTTGCCCTGGAATCCATCCCCTTCCGCACCCGCGATTTGCTGGAAGAAGTCACCGACCTGTTTCACGACCGGCTGGCCGTCAAGGACATCGAACTAGTGGTGGACATCGACACCGGCGTGCCCCCGGTGCTTGTGGGCGACCCTTTGCGGCTGCGGCAGGTGCTGGTGAACCTGGCCGCCAACGCCTTCAAGTTCACCGAGCGGGGCGAGGTGGTCATCCGCGTGGGGCTGGTCGGCGCGGGGCCAGACGCGGGGCACCACGCCGCCGCCGACACGCGAGGGGGCGCGGGAACCGGGGTGGAAAACTTCAAGGAAGCACCGGCGGACGGCGCAACAGACCGCACACGGGCCAGCGACGCGCACGGCAGCGGCGTGGAACTGGCCTTTTCGGTGCGCGATACGGGCATCGGCATCGCGCCGGAAGCGCGCGAGCGGCTGTTCGAATCCTACAGCCAGGCCGATGCTTCGGTGTCGCGCCGCTTCGGCGGCACGGGCCTTGGATTGTCCATAGTGCGCGCGCTGGTGCAACTCATGGACGGCGACGTGGGCGTGGAAAGCGAGCCGGGCCGGGGCAGCACCTTTCGCTTCACCGCCCGGTTCGGACTGCCGCAGGAGCAGGAATCCCCCACCCCGCCCCCGCCGCAACTGGCGGGAAAGCTGGCGCTGGTGGCCGAGGCCAACCCCGCCTGCGCGCGCGTGCTGGCCCGGTTGCTGGCGCAACTGGGGGTGCGCTGCCAGGTGGCGCCC
>NZ_VRYY01000427.1 GCF_015731765.1 Nitratidesulfovibrio oxamicus | reverse complement strand
CAGGGCTGCCCGCCGCCACGGCCTGCGCCATGGCCGGGGTGCCCCGGAATTCGAAGTGGGCGGTCAGCAACACGCCCGCCACGAACACGGCGGCCATCACGCCCCACACCGTCCAGGCGTGGCGGGGACGGCGCACGGCGGCGCCCAGGGTGAACACCAGCGCGCTGGGCAGCAGGAAGATGGCCAGCATCTGGATGAAGTTCGAAACGGCCGTGGGGTTCTCGAAGGGGTGGGCGGCGTTGGCGTTGAAGAACCCGCCGCCGTTGGTGCCCAGCATCTTGATGATCACCTGCGAGGCCACCGGGCCCACGGCAATGGTCTGGGTGGCGCCTTGCGGCGTGACGGCTGTGAACGAGGCGGCGAAGGTCTGCACCATGCCCTGGCCCACCAGCGCCAGCGCGCCCACCACGCACAGCGGCAGCAGCACGTACAGGTTGGCGCGCACGAGGTCGGTCCAGAAGTTGCCGAGGCCCTGGGCCTCGGCCCGGGCCACGCCGCGCACCACGGCCATGCACACGGCCATGCCCACGGCTGCGGAGACGAAGTTCTGGTAGGTCAGCGCCACCACCTGCGAAAGGTGGCTCATGGTCGCCTCGCCGCCGTAGGCCTGCCAGTTGGTGTTGGTGACGAAGCTGACGGCGGTGTTCAGGGCCAGATCCCAGGACGGAGCCGGGAAGCCTTGCGGGTTCAGCGGCAGCACATCCTGGAACATCAGCACGCCGAAGGTCAGGCAGAAGCCTGCCAGGGTGAAGCCCAGCATGCAGGCGGCGTAGCGCTGCCAGGGATGGTCGCGGGTGGGGTCCACGCCCGCCGCCGTGTAGATCAGGCGTTCCACCGGGCCCAGCAGGGGGTGCAGCCAGGTGCGGCCACCCTCCAGCACGCGGTGGATGTATCGCCCCAGCGGCGGCGAGGCGAGGGCGAGAATGCCGAGGAACAGGGCCAGTTGCAGGTAGTCGCGCGGGGTCATGATGATCTCCGGTATGAGCAGTGATTCTCCAACGCAGGGGGGCTGCCCCGACGGGGTGGATGGGGGCGGCGGAAGCGGTCATGCGCCGGGGGGTTAGAACTTGTCGGGGCGAAACAGGGCGTAGACGAGGTAGACGAACAGGCCCGCCGCGAAGGCTATGCCGATCGAATCGTAGAGTTCCATGACGGTGCTCCGGCTGGAGTTGTTGCGGGCGCGCCTTCCATGAGGTGGCGGTCCGGCCCGGCGGGTGCCGGACGCTTCCGGTAGAGCATGCGGCGTGCCAGAGCGCGATGGCGTGGTGAATGCTTGGAATTACATGGTGTTGATGTCGATGGCGCGGATGGGGATGCGCGGCGGGGAGGGAGCGAGGATTACCTTTTGCAGCGGGGATGTTTCATTTTGTAATCCCGCGGCGGCGTACCGGCAATGGAAATGCAGGGCGACCGGAAAGAATGCCGCATCCGCGTGGGGGGGGCATGCCCGCAGCCGTGTGGGCCGGTCCGTGGCCTTTGGGCGTTGGGGAGGGCGCTGTATGCGCCAGAGCGGATGCTTGCAAATCAAGTTTTCTTGATGTATAAATATCAAGGCATCCGGAAACGATGCCCGGCGCGTGGAGAACCACACGCCATACTTCAAGAAATCTTGCGCGGGAATTTCATGTCGGCAGCACTCGACTACTTCAAGGCCCTTTCCGACGACACCCGAATGCGGCTCATGCACGTGCTGAACAGGCACGAGCTGAACGTGAACGAGTTGGTCTCCATTCTCGAAATGGGCCAGTCACGCGTGTCGCGCCACCTCAAGATACTGACCGGGGCGGGGCTGCTGGTCTCGCGCCGCGACGGGCTGTGGGTGTTCTACGCCGCCCCGGCGGAAGGCGAAGGCCGCGACTTTCTGGACGCGGTGGCCCCGTTCATCGCAGAGGACATGACCCTGCAGGGCGACATGGCCATGGCCGAGAAGATCATCGAGGAGCGGGCGCTGAAGACCCGCCAGTTCTTCAACGCCATTGCCGAGGACTGGGACGAACTGAACCGCGAAGTGCTGGGCGGCTTCGACCTGGCGGGCGCGGTGGCGGACGCCATGCCCGCCGCCACGTCGGGCGGTCCTGATGGCACGCCGGGCTGCCGCGTGGCCGTGGACCTGGGCTG
>NZ_VRYY01000426.1 GCF_015731765.1 Nitratidesulfovibrio oxamicus | reverse complement strand
ACATGCCCCCCGGCGCACCTGCGCCCGGCCTGGCTGCGTCGGCGGCCAGCACTGCCGCGGGCAGGGCTGCGCCCAGCACCAGGACAAGAAGGATCGTGCGCGCAAGGCGGCATCTGCGGCGCTGCATCGTCGGCAGGCAGGCGGCATGGAGGCGGTGCATGGATACTCCTGGCGGAGACGGCGTGACAGGGAAATATGCCCGGCGGCATGCCGGTTCGATACGCGGCGGAGTGTAGCCGGGGCCGAGCCCGCTTGCAACAATGTGCATCCGCCCATGCGGCACGGGGTGGCCGCTTGCACAACCGGTCGTGGCGGGTGCGGCGGGCCTTTTCCCCGTCCGTGCCACGCCGCAGGAATGCGGCGCAGGCGCGGTGCGCTTGCGCACGGACGGTTGCCGTTGTCCGCCACTCCGGTGGCCCGAAAGGCCGCGTCCAACGCCGCTTCGCAGCCGCCCCCCGGAAAGTGCGTCCCTTTTCGCGCCGGAGCCCCTGAATCCCATTGCATCATTGTCCCGAGACGACTAAATGGAGGGCGGGGTGCCGGACGCGCCACAGGCGCGGCGTGGTCCAGCGCGACGCGCCCATGCGGCCTGCCCCGGACGCCACGGAACACCGCGACACCGCACGGCAGGCCCCGAAGCATCCGGTCACGAAGCATTCGGCCACGCGCGAAACACGGAACAACGCGCACCGCCAGCAGCACGGTACAACTCAACACCCGGTGGAGACACCCAACGTCATGGATATTCTCTCGATTCTTGCCCAGGCCACCCTGGTGGCCAAGTTCATCCTTGTCCTTCTGGTCCTCATGTCCATCGGCAGCTGGACGCTGATGTTCCAGAAGTGGTTTGCCCTCAAGGCAGCGCAGCGCAAGGCCGCCGACGGCCTTGACCGCTTCCAGAAGGCCCGCGACCTGCGCGAGGCCGTGCAGTCGCTGGGCGGCGACGCCGCCTCGCCCCTGTATCACGTGGCCCAGCAGGGCGTGGCCGAGTTCAACCGCCTGAAAGAGGCGGGCAGCTCGGGCGACGTGGTGGCAGACAACGTGCGCCGCTCGCTGCGCCAGGGCGTGGGCAACGAGATGACCCGCCTTTCCGCCTCGCTGTCGTTCCTGGCCACCGCCGCCAACACCGCGCCGTTCATCGGCCTGTTCGGCACGGTGTGGGGCATCATGTATTCCTTCCACGCCATCGGCCAGATGAAGAGCGCCTCGCTCGCCACCGTGGCCCCCGGCATTTCCGAAGCGCTCATCGCCACGGCCATCGGCCTGTTCGTGGCCATTCCCGCCACCGTGGGCTACAACATCTTTCTGGGCATGATCAGCAGCATCGAAGTGCAGCTCGTCAACTTCGCGGGCGCGTTCCTGAACCGCGTGCAACGCGAGATCAACGCCCATCGCGGGGCGGCCCAGCCCGTCAACCGCACCGAACGGGGCTAGCCCATGGGCGCTTCCGTCGGCAACAAGGGCGGCTTCGTCGCCGAAATCAACGTCACGCCCTTCGTGGACGTGATGCTGGTGCTGCTCATCATCTTCATGGTCACGGCCCCCATGATGACCGAAGGCCTCGAGGTGGACCTGCCCCAGACGCGCACCGTGCAGGTGCTGCCCGCGGACAGCGACCACCTGCTGCTCACCGTGCGCAAGGACGGGGTGATGTACCTCGACGAGTACAAGGTGACCATCGAGGAGCTGGAAGGCTACCTGCAGCGGCTGGTCAAGGAGAAGAACAAGCTGCTCTTTCTCCAGGCCGACAAGGCCGTGCCCTACGGCGTGGTGGTGGACGTGATGGGGCACATCAAGGCGGCGGGCATCGAAAAGCTCGGCGTCGTGGCGGAACGCGAGGACCCGAAGAAGAAATGAGCCCGTCATCACGAAGGGACGGCACGGTCCGGTTCCACATCCTTTGCGGCAAGGCCGCGCGGTAGGCCGGGGACGACATGCGCTACTCAAGTTTTCTGCTGTCGCTCAGCCTGCACTGCGCCATCGTGCTGCTGGTCTTTTTCTGGCCCTCGTCGCCGCCGGTGCGTCTGGACATGCCCGTGGTGCAGGTGGACCTGGTAAGCCTGGGCGCGCCCGGCGGCCCCAAGGCCCCGCCCGCCCCGGCTCCCGGCCCCGCGCAGCC
>NZ_VRYY01000425.1 GCF_015731765.1 Nitratidesulfovibrio oxamicus | reverse complement strand
CGGCGGCGGCGTGGCCGCTGGGCCGCACAGGCCGGGGACGGCGGGAGCGGACGCGGTCAGGGCCACGGCCAGCAGCAGGCTGCGGGCAAGACCTCGGAATGCACAGGAACGGCAAAGCATGGGGAGTACCTTCCGCAAAGGGTCGCGGCGGGGTGGGCGCACCCCGTCGGAAACCTCATCGGCTGGATGACGTTTTGCTTTAGACCGCCCACAGGCCGGGGCGACATGCGGGACAGCCGGGTACGAGGCCAGACACAGCCAGAGGGTATGCAGCCCGCAGATACGAGGGGGAGTGGGGCGCACTCCGGCGTCTGGCGCCAGACGCGCGGGTACGCTACTGGCCGAGCACGGCGGCAAGGCGGGCCAGGGCCGTGCGCAGGTGGCTGACCGCCGCCGTGGCCTCGTCAGGCGTGAAGAAGGGCGGGGCAGACAAGTGTGGCCCGGTCGGGTGTTTACCGGACGGGTGTGCCCCTGACGAATGTGCCCCTGACGAATGTGGACCGGACGAATGTGGACCGGACGAATGTGCCCCTGACGAATGTGCCCCAAGCGAGTGCGGCCCGGCAGCATTCGGGGTGGAAGAACGCGGGGCACCGTCCGCCCCTTCCCGCAGGCGCAGCAACAGTTCCAGCCTGCTGGCGGCAAAGCGCACTTCTTCGGCCCCCACGTTGGCGGCCTCGCTTTTCAGCCGGTGGGCATGCTGGCGCATGGCCGCCGCATCGTCGTTGCGCCAGGCCTCGGTCAGGGCGTCCAGCATCCCGGCAACTTCCACGGTCATCAACGCCAGAAGCTGGCCGTAGCTTTCGGCATCCAGTTCCAGACGGCGCATGGCGCCGGACCGGTCCAGGACGGGATGGTCCTGTACACCCGGGTCCGGCAGGGCCGTGCCATGGGAAGCCCGGCCCGAAAGCGGCTGCCCCGGCGGTGTCTGACCTGTGCCCCCCCCGCCCGGCACAGCCTGGCCTGACGTCACGGGGTCCGTCACCGGCCTGTCACCAGCCGTGCGGGCAACGCCTGCCGGGCCGGAGAAATCCCTGCCGCGCCGGTCCATGCTGTTCGGATTTTCTTCCTTCATCCGCTTGGCCTTCTTCCTGAAGGTTATATTACCAAGCAGATAGCCTTAACGGTGAATGCAGGCAAGCAAAAGGCGACCAAGGCGGCTTGCCGTGAACAAAATGCGTGGCACGATTCTGAGCATAGCGCACTTGGAGTTTGAATTTTCAGAAAAAAAGATGCATGCCAGAAAGCAACACGCAGGAGGCCCCATGTTTAGCGAACAAATCCGTATTTTCGCCCGCACGCCGCTGTGCGGCACCATTTGCTCCGGCACGCCCGCACCGTCCGCCGCCACGGCGGGTGCATCCCATGCTCCCGACGCTCCTGGCGCATCCGGCATGCCCCGCCGGGCAATGACACGCAAGGGCCATCACGCGGCGGCACTGTTCACGGCCCTGCTCGTGGGCGCGGTCCTGCTGCTGGGGCTGGCCGGTCCGGCCCTGGCCCACCGGGTGAACATCTTTGCCTGGGTGGAAGGCGGCGCCATCCGCTGCGAAACCTCGTTCAGCAGCGGCAACCCCGCCCGAAAGGCCACGGTTACCGCCACGCTGGCGGGCAGCGGCACGGTGGTGGGCACCGCCGTCACCGACGCCAAGGGGGCCTGCTCCCTGCCCATTACCCCGGAACTGCGCGCCGCCAAGGCCGACCTTGTCATCGAGGTGCAGGCGGGCGAAGGCCACCGCAACACCTGGACAATGCCCGCCGAGGAATACCTGGCCGCGCCTGTCGCAGAGGCTGTGAAGAGCGCGGCGGCATCACCCGCCGCCCCTTTCGCATCGCCCGCGCCCACGGTCGCCGCAACGACCACCGCACCGGCACCCTCCGCCGCCGGACCTTCCACGGGAACGGCAGTCGACGAGGCCGCCCTGCGGCGCATCGTGGCCGAGGTCGTGGCCGAACAGGTGGCCCCATTGCGCCATTCGCTGGCGGCCATGCAGTCCGGCGGGCCGCGCATGTCCGACGTGGCGGGCGGCATCGGCTACATCGTGGGGCTGGCGGGCATTGCCCTGTGGGCCCGCTCGCGCCGACGCTGACAGCCGGAACAAGGGCAGGCCGCGCCCCCCTGCCCG
>NZ_VRYY01000424.1 GCF_015731765.1 Nitratidesulfovibrio oxamicus | reverse complement strand
ACGCGGCCCCGGCGGAGGCGGTGCTGACCGTGCGCGTCACCGACCCCGCCCGCTTTCCGGCGCTGTTCGTAGAGGCGCTGGCCCGCCGCCTGGCCTCCGCGCTGGCCGTGCCGCTCATGAACAGTTCGCGCACCGAACAGGCCATGCTCCAACGCTTCGGGGATGCGCTGGAGGCCGCCCGCGTGGCCGACGCCGCCGAGGGGGCGTCCGACCCCGTGGAAATCAACCCCTGGCTTCTGGCGAGGTAGCCCATGGCGCGCACCACCCTGATCCAGAACAGCTTCAACGCGGGTGAACTGTCGCCCCTCATGGCCGCGCGGGGCGACCAGGCCCGCTACGCCAGCGGCTGCCGCGTGCTGCGCAACATGCTGCTGCATCCGCACGGCCCGGCCTTCCGGCGGCCCGGCCTGCGTTTCATGGGAGCCTGCGCCGATGAAACCGTGCCGTCCCGGCTGGTGCCCTTCGTGTTCAACGAAGAGCAGGCCTACGTGCTGGAATTCGCGCCGGAACGGCTGCGGGTGTGGTGGCGCGGCGGGCTGGTGCTGGGAGGAGACGGTACGCCGCTGGAGGTGCAGACCCCCTATGCGGCGGAACATCTCCCCACGTTGCGTTGGTGCCAGTCCGCCGACGTGCTCTACCTGGTCACGCCGCATGCCGCCCCGCGCAGGCTGGAACGCCATGGCCATGCCGACTGGCGGCTGGTGGCGGTGAACTTCGGTCCGCGCGTGGCCACTCCTACGGGGCTGCGCTCCACGGGTGCGCCGTCGGGCACGCGCCAGCACCGCTACGTAATCACCGCCGTGTCCGTGGACACCGGCGAGGAAAGCCTGCCCACGGCGGAACTGGCCGTGACGGCCGGCACGCCTGCGGAAGGGAACGCCGTGAATCTGGCCTGGACCGCAGTGGAGGGGGCCAGCGAATACCGGGTGTACAAGGCGGGCGGCGGGGCATCGGTCTACGGTCTGCTGGGCACCGCCGCAACGGGTGAAACCTATGCCGATACGGGCCGCACGCCGGACTTTGCCGAAGGTCCGCCCGAGCACCGCAACCCCTTCGAAGGGACGGACGACTACCCCTCGTCGGTGCAGTTCTGGCAGCAGCGGTTGTGCTTCGCCGGGTCGCGCAGCCATCCGCAGACCATCTGGGCCAGCCGCACCGGCTGCTACGAGAACATGGACGTTTCGCGCCCGCTCCAGACCGACGACGCGGTCACCGTCACCATCGCCTCGGAAACGGTCAGCGCCGTGCGCTGGATGATGCCCGCCCGCAAGCTGCTGGTGGGCACCGGCGGCGGCGAATGGACCCTTTCCGGGCAGGGCAGCGAGCCGTTCTCGCCCCTGTCGTGCCTGCTGGAATTCCAGTCGGCGCGCGGTTCGGCGGAACTGCCGCCCCTGGCCGTGGGCGACGGGGTGCTGGCCGTGCAGCGCGGCGGACGGGCGGTGCGCGACTTTCGCTACAGCCTGGACGTGGACGGCTATTCCGGCGCGGACCAGACCATCCTGGCCGAACACATGCTGCGGGGCCGCAACATCGTGGACTGGGCCTACCAGCAGTCGCCCCATTCGGTGGTGTGGTGCGCCATGGACGACGGCTCCATGGCCGGACTTACACTCATCGCCGAGCATCAGGTGGCGGGCTGGCACCGTCACGACACCGGCGGCGCGGTGGAGGCGCTGTGCGTGGTGCCCGGCCCGCCGTCCGACCCCGCCGGGGGCGATGAACTGTGGCTGGTGGTGCGGCGCGAGGTTGACGGCGCGCAGCGGCGGTACATCGAGCGGCTGGATCCGGCCTTCGAGACGGACACCCCGGTCCCGGCGTTCTTCGTCGATTCCGGCCTGTCCTATCAGGGGCCGCCCGTGGCCGCGTTGGGCGGGCTGGAACACCTGGAAGGGCGCGAGGTGTCCATACTGGCCGACGGCTGGGTGCATCCGCCGCGCACCGTGGCGGACGGGCGCATCGAACTGGACCGCCCGGCCTCGGTGATTCACGCCGGGCTGGGCTATGCCAGCGACCTTGCGCCGGTGACGCAGGAATTCGTGGCGGGCGACGGCCCCACCCAGGGCCGGGTGCGCCGGGTGGGGCGGGCGCGGGTGCGGCTGTACCGTTCGTCGGGGTTCAAGGCCGGGCCGG
>NZ_VRYY01000423.1 GCF_015731765.1 Nitratidesulfovibrio oxamicus | reverse complement strand
CCCCGCCAGATGCGGCACCGCCGCGAAGGGCACGGCGCAGGCCACCACGCCCGCCACGATCAACCCGCGCCGCCCGAGCATGCCGCGCGCGTCGGATACCCGGCCCAGCAAGGGCTTGGCCAGCAGGGTGGTCACCACCTGCACGGCCCACAACAGCCCGGCCTGCAACGGAGCCAGCCCGGCCACGGTCACGGCGTACACCGGCAGGAATGCTTCCAGCGCGCCCATGCTCATGTTCTGCACGCCCTCCATGGCCGATACGGCCACCACCCGCCGGTCGGACGCCACCTCGCGGATGCCGGAGGCAAACTGTCCGAACCGGGCGCGGAATCCGCCGGATGTTGCCGATGGGGTGTTCTCACCTCCGTCGCGCAACACCCGCCAGCCCAGAGCCAGCGCCGCAAGGCCGGTCGCCGCCACCATCCCGTACACCACCCGGAAGGCCACGGGCGATCCGCCCGCCTCGGCCCCCAGGAGCGACAGGGCAAGCCCGCCCACGGGCGCACCCGCCAGCGTGCCTATGATGCCCACGGACGAGAACCAACCCAGCATTTCGCCCTTGCGCGCACCGGCCATGTCGGCCACCACGGCCATGACCACCGGGCCGTACACCGCCGTGGCGAACCCGTGCACGAAGCGCACGGCCACCAGTTGGGCATAGTCGTCCACCACAAGGTACGCGAAGGGGGCCAGCGCGAAGAAGCACAGCCCCGCCAGCATGGTGCGCCGCCGCCCGATGACGTCGGACAGCGCCCCGGCGGGCAGCTTGAAGAAGATGCCCGTCACCGTGGAAATGCCCACGGCAAGGCCCACGGCCTCCGGCCCCGCCCCCAGGAACACCGCGAACAGCGGCAGCACCGGGTTGCGTGCCAGCGCGTACGAGAAGCGAGCCAGAAATCCCACCGAGCACAAGGCCCGGAACATGGCCAACGTGTGCATGATCGTTTCCTTTCGCCGGGCGCGGCAGGCGCCCCGCTTCTATTTCTTGCCGGGCCGGTCGTGGAAGATGGACTTGCCGTACACGCCCACGGGCACGCCCATGACCACGTCGGCCTCGATGATGCCCAGCGCCCGCGCCGCCGCGCCCACGCGCTGCTGCACGCGGTTGTCGATGCTGAGCAGGCTGGCCGCCTTTGCGGCCGAGGACAGCGCGCAGCCGATGTCGATGATGCGCATGACGCAGTGCGGGCCGCCGTAGCCCATTTCCTTGGCGAAGGAAGGCTGCTGCCCGCGCGCCGCCAGAAAGGCCTTGCACGATTCGTGGCCGCAGGCCCCGCAATCGTACCCGGCGGCGGGGGAGGAACGCAGCCCCGCCAGCACCACGGCGTGGCACTGGGCGATGTTGTCCGCGTCGCGCAGCCAGTAGGCCTCGTTGGTGCTGCGCGGGGCAAAGTCGCGCATGGCATCGGCCATGCGGGTCAGATCCGCCTCGTCGGAAACCACGGCGATTTCCAGAAAGTCCTTGCCGCCCGCCTTGGGGGCAGTACGCATGGCGGCGGCCATCAGTCCGGCGGCCAGAACGGAAACTTCTTTCATGACTGACTCCATCTTGTTTGTTTTCAGCATGTTGGTTGCTATTTCGCCATCCATGCGCACACGAAAAACAACTGCCCTATCGCGTAGTGCAATTGACATATATTGAGAGCCGCTCGATATGTCAATTGCCACCATCGATAAAAATTTGTATGTTGCAGTTGACACACCAAGGAGCCTGCCATGTCCCCGGACCAGACCCGCGACCTGCCGTGGTTGCTGTGCATCCACAACATTCCCCCCAAGCCGCCCTACCTGCGGGCCAAGGCCGCTCGCCGCCTTGCCGCGCTGGGGGCCGTGGCCCTGAAAAACGCGGTGTACGTGCTGCCCGACGGCGAGCGCCAACGCGACGGCCTGCTCTGGTTGGCCCGCGAGATCGAGGAAGGCGGAGGCCGGACCTTCGTGTGCGGGGCCTGCTTTGATGTGGAAGCGGGCGGGGTGACCGACGCCCAGGTCAAGGCGCTGTTCGTGGACGCGCGCGATGCCCAGTACCGGGAACTGGCCGCCGAGGCGCAGCCGGAATTCGAAACCCTGGGCGACCCGCGCGAGGCCGACGCCCCCCGACGCGACGCCGTGGCCGCGTGGGCCGCGCAACTGCG
>NZ_VRYY01000422.1 GCF_015731765.1 Nitratidesulfovibrio oxamicus | reverse complement strand
CCGGGCCAGCACGCGGCCCCGCGCCAGCATCCACCTCCAGCCGCCGTCCTTGGCGCGCAGGCGGAACTGCACCTCGAACTGGCCCACGCCGCAGGCGGCCACCGCGTGCGACACCGCCGGGTCAGGCATGCACAGGGCGGCGGTGACCTCGCCCAGGTCATCGGGGTGCATCAGGTTGCGCAGGGCATCATGGGTACATTCGAATTCACCGGGCACATACCCCAGCATCTCGTAATAACGGGGGCTGCAATACAACTCGCCGGTCTCGAAGTTCCAGTCCCAGTGGGCCTCGCTTGCGGCGTCCAGGGCCAGCTTCAGCCGCTCCTCGCTGCGCGTCAGGGCTTCCTGGGCGCGGACCTCCACGGTAACGTCCTCGAACAGCCACACGCTGCCCCAGGTCCGCCCGTACTCGCCGCGCAGGGTCCGACAGGTGCGCCGCAGCACGCGGCCATCGGCCAGCAGCACCGGATAGCCGCTGGCGCCGTTCGGCATACGGGCCGAAGGGGCCGATGCGGAAGGCACGGCCTGTGCGGCCAGCGTGAAGGGTTCGGCGGCCAGCCCCACCTCGGCGGCAGGCAGGACGCCGACGATGGCGTCGGGGTCGCGCAGACGATCCGCCAGCAGGGTGCGCACCTCGGACAGCGGGCGGCCCACCAGTCCGGGGGCATCCACATCAAGGCCCCACACTTTCGGAAAACGGCGGTTGACCCGCGCCACCATGCCACGAATGTCCACGGTCAGCGCGGCGGAAGGCAGAGTATCCTGCTGCGCGCCGAACAGGGCGTTCTCGTAGGCCAGGGCCAGGGTTTCCTCCACCTGGCCGTGAAAATCGTCCACGATGCCCCGGTGCACCCCGGATACCAGCCACTGGCGCGTGTCCAGCAGGCACAGCGTGCCGTACATCTGTCCGTCGGGCAGCAGCAGGGGGTACCCCAGATAGGCGACAAAACCTGCCTGCACCATGGGACTGTCGCGCCAGAGCGGGTCGTCCAGGGCGTTTTGCACATAGATCGGCCTGCCTGACTCTACGACTGCGTCGCAGTACGTGCCGCCAGCCATGGTGGCGATGCGCATGCCCGGAACCAGCGGATTGCCCGCCGTATTGCTGGACAGCAGCACCGAAAGCCCCCCCGGGAACAGCCGCATGATGGCGACAACGCGAATGCCCAGCAGCCGCGCCAGAGTGTCCAGCGACTGCTGCCAACGAGCCCGTGTCCGCTCATCTATTCTGATGAAGTCCATACGCCCCCCTGTGGCCTGATTCGTGCCGTCATCCATGCCGCCCCGGACACTCGCGCTCCGCGGCGCCGCCACCCCCTGCAGGGGAATGCCCCCATGCCGGGCAACGGGTACAGGTCCATGATGCATGATACCACGCCACAATGCGGATTGCACGCGCAATGACGTCAGCAAGACATCACTTTCCGCGTTGCCGCCCTTCTTCTACATGCCGCGCCGCCGGTACACGGCCAGCACCAGCCCCTCCACCAGCATGAACAGCGACACGGGCGCCACAAGAAAGACCAGCGACAGCATGGCCGCAAGCCCCCTGTCCGGCGACTGCAACACAGGGAACAGATACCCGGTGAACGACGGAACAACCCCGCCCCCCACAAGCTGCACCAGAAAATAGTCGGAAAAGGCCACCAGAAACACCACCGACCCGCCCGCCACGGCGGCGGGCAGCAGCAGCGGCAATTCCACGGCCAGCAGGCGCAGCAACGGCCCGGCACCCAGATTGGCGGCGCAACGGCCATAGTCCGGCCCCACGGTTTCGAAGCCGGACGCCAGCGCCCGCAGCATGTACGGGTACGACACCACCGACAGCACCAGCACCACGCCCGCCGGGGTATCCGCCAGACCAAGGCGCACCAGGGCGCCGTACAGCCCAAGGGCAAAGCCCATGGCGGGCAGCAGGGCCGGGGCCAGCAGCAACCCCTCCAGCGCGGCCCTCCCCCGGAACCGCCCGAAGGCCAGCAGCCGCGCCGGGGCCATGCAGACGCACAGGGTCACCGCCACCACGGCCAGCGAATACAGGGTGGACGAGGCCAGCGCCCCGGCTATGGACTGCCGGTTGGCCAGCACGAAAGCCGCCGTGCGCCCGCCAAGGGCGGCGGGCCACAGGTCGGGCCAGGCCCAGCC
>NZ_VRYY01000421.1 GCF_015731765.1 Nitratidesulfovibrio oxamicus | reverse complement strand
GACAGCGTCCCCGCTGCCCCCGCTGCTCGCGCTGCTTCCGTTATCTGCGGCGAACGGCGGCAGCGGCACCGGCACCCTGTCCGGGGTCTCGCCGTGCAACAGCAGGCGCAGGGCGGCCATGGCGGCGGCGGCCAGGGCAGATCCCGTGGTGAAGCCTTCGCGCAGTTCCGTGCCGTGCGGCGGCGTGTCTTCTGGTGCGCCGGGCGATGTATTGTCCGTGCAAATACTTTTCATATCAATGAATTGGAATAATCGATTTGACGCGAAGGCGTTGCTCTGTAAGCACCGAAGCATGCTATCAGGAAAAGCCATGTCACGCAGCAGTGGGGAAGGCGGATACGCCGGGCCGGAAACGGGCGGCGTTTCCGTCCTGTCCGGCGCAGCGGGTTTGTCCGGTGCTTCCGGTGCAGGCGCCAGCCCCGTGTTGCGACTGCTGTCCGGCGTCTGGTGCCAGCGCGCGGTGCGCGTGGCGTTGGCGCTGGTTTTCGTGGCGGCAGGCGGGGCCAAGCTGGCCGACGTGCGCGGCTTTGCAGAAATCATCCACCATTACGGGATATTGCCAGTGTGGGCCGTGGGGACCGTGGCGCTACTGCTGCCCCTGGCCGAGGTGGTCGCCGGAGTGGGGCTGCTGTTCGCCGTGCGCGGCAGCCTGACGGTCATCGCCGCCATGTGCCTGCTGTTTCTAGGCGTGCTGGGATACGCGCTGGCGGCGGGGCTGTCCATTGGGGATTGCGGCTGCTTCGCCCCCGGCGAACTGCCGGATGGCGTGGAGGACGGTTCGGCCCTGCGCGGTGCGCTTGTGCGCGATCTCGTGCTGCTGGCCGGGGTGGCCTATCTGTACGCCTGGCGTCGGTTGCGCCGCCGCCAGGGCTGACGCCCCGCGCCGTGCCGGTCACCGGGTGACGACCGGGCTGGCCGTGGGGACACGACAATCCGGGCACGCGTCACGAGCCGTGACCGCGCGACGGCGCGGGGCGAAGGCGGACGGGTGGAATATTTCGTTCCATAAACTCTTGAGGAGGTTGCGATGTCCATGAAGAAGCTGGTTGCCCCGTTGGTGCTGCTTGCCGCGCTTGGCCTTGCCGGGTGCAACAATCCGTTTGCCGGGCCGTCCGAGGTGGATCTGGAGGCCAAGGCCGTGAAGCTGGCGCGCGACACCGCCAAGGGCGGCTACGAGCTGCTTACCGTGGCGGAGCTGAAGAAGTGGCAGGACGAGGGCAAGGCCATGCTCATCGTGGATACCATGCCCTTCGAGGATTCGTACAAGAAGAACCACATTCCCGATGCGGTGCAGTTCCTGTTCCCCATCCCGGACATGCCGGAATGGAAGATGACCGAAACCGGCGACAAGAGCGAGCAGGACTTCGAAAAGCTGCTCGGCCCGGACAAGGACCGCCCGCTGGTGTTCTACTGCGGCTTCGTGAAGTGCACCCGTTCGCACAATGGCGCGGTGTGGGCCAGGAAGCTGGGCTACTCCAAGGTGTACCGCCTGCCCGGCGGCATAGTGGCCTGGAAGGAAGCCGGATACCCCGTGAAGAGCATCAACTAGCCGATTCCGGCGGGGCGGCGCACCACGCGGCGCCCCGCCGTTTCTTTTGCCGCCGTCCGACCTGGACCGGCCGGAAGCGGCATTCCCGCTTGCCCGCCTGCATGGCGCGGCATATCAGGACTGGCATGAAGACAGGCACCCCTCCCAATGCCGACGCGGACGACGCATCCCGCCCCGACTGCCCGGACGTGTGCGGTCCTGCCTGTTGCAGCGCGGACGAAGGCTGCGGCGGTGGTTCGTGCGCTGATGGCGCGGTGGATGGCCGTGCCGTGCCCGGTAATGGCGCTTGCGGCGCCCACCGCCCCCCGTGGGATGGCCGTGCGCCCGCCCCGACCGGCCTGGGGGATGCAGGTCTGGCTGAAGCCGGTCGGGCCGATGCCCCTTCGTTCGATCCGATAGTCGAGGCCATCCGCCGCCGGGCCGAGAACCTGTTCGATACCCGCCAACTGCTGTGCGCAGAAGCCGTACTGCATGCCGTGGCGGAAACACTGGGCGGTCCCCTTTCGCCGGACCAGGCCGCCGCGCTGGGCACGCCGTTCTGCCAGGGCATGGGCGGCGCGGGCTGCACCTGCGGTGCGCTGAGCGGCGCCGTTGCC
>NZ_VRYY01000431.1 GCF_015731765.1 Nitratidesulfovibrio oxamicus | reverse complement strand
CCCCGCACGCCACGGGCACGGGCAAGCCCGCCGCCGGGCATGGTGCGCAGCACGGTCCGCAGGCAGTGGACATCGAACTGCTGCCCGGCCAGCTTGGCCTCGTCATCAGCGGCGGCAACGCGGGCGGCAAGACGGTGTGCCTGAAGACGCTGGGCCTCATCGCGCTGATGGGCCTGGCCGGTCTGCCCGTGCCGGTGCGCCCCGGCAGTTCGCTGCCGTTCTGGTCCGACATTTTCGCCTTCATTGGCGATGAACAGAGTCTTGAGGACAACGTGTCCACCTTCACCGCGCAGATCCGCCACCTGAGCGGCGTGTGGGACCGCCTTGGTCCCGGCGCGCTGGTGATTCTGGACGAATTCGGCGCGGGCACGGACCCGGCGCAGGGCGCGGCCCTGGCCCAGGCCGTGCTGGACGAGGTGATGGACGCGGGCTCCACCGTGGTGGCCGCCACCCACTTCCCGGCGCTGAAGGCCTACGCCCTTACCCGCGACAAGGTGCGCGCCGCCTCGGTGCTGTTCGACCCCGTCACCAAGCGCCCGCTGTTCCGCCTGGCCTACGACCAGGTGGGGGCCAGCCAGGCCCTGGACGTGGCCCGAGAGCACGGCCTGCCGGAAGCGGTACTGCGCCGCGCCGAGCAGTACCTGTTGCTGGACGGCGAGGACACCAGCGCCCTGGTGGACCGCCTGAACACGCTGGCCGTGCAGCGCGAAGCGGAGATTTCCTCGTTGCGGGCGGAAGAAGCCCGCCTGCGCGACAAGCGCACCAAGCTGGACGAGCGGTTCGAGCGCGAACGCCGCACCCTGTTCGAAACCGTGCAGGGGCAGGCCAAGACCGTGCTTCAGGAATGGAAGTCCGGCAAGGTCAGCCACAAGCAGGCCCTTAAGGCGCTGGCGGAAACCCGCGCCCGGCTGGTTTCCGGCGCAGCGGGCAACGGCGATGCCGACGGCACGACGGGATCCGCCGACGCGACCCCGCCCGCGTTGCAGGTGGAAAGCCTGCGCACCGGGCAGGCCGTGCGCTATGTGCCGTGGGGCAAGAAGGGCAGCGTGGTAGAGGTGGACGCCCGGCGCGGCAGGGTGCGCGTGGACCTGAGCGGGGTGACCATGTGGGCCGAGGCTAAAGACCTGGCCGCATTGGACGAAAAGCCTCGTGTGGCCGTTGGCGCGGTGACCCGCACCATTTCGGACGCAACCGCATCCATGAGGGTTGACTTGCGCGGCATGCGTGCTGATGTTGCCGTAAGCGAACTTTCGCGTGCGCTGGACAAGGCCCTGCTCGCGGGCATGTCGGCGGTGGAGGCCATCCACGGTCGCGGCACCGGGGCTCTGCGCAAGGAAATCCACGCGTTTCTGAAGTCGTTTCCGGCCGTGCGGTCGTTTGCCCTGGCCCCGGAAGACCAGGGCGGAGACGGCGTGACCATCATTGAACTCAAATAGCTGGGCCAATTGCTGAAAGCGGTGAAAATGGAGCAGGGCGGTCCGCGCTCAGCGCGGTCCTCCCTTTCGCGCACCCGGAACACCGGAACGGCGGCATGAAACGCAGGGACGGCTCGGTCGTGCAGGCCATCAAGGCCCGCCTGAACCTCGTGGAGGTGGCGCGCCGCTACGTCGAGCTGCGCCATACCGGCGGCCCGCGCTGGATGGCCCCGTGCCCGTTCCACCAGGAGACCAAGCCTTCCTTCTCCATCAATGAGGAGGAAGGATTTTTCTACTGCTTCGGCTGTCAGGCCTCGGGCGACATTTTCGATTTCTACGGGCGCATTCACGGGCTGGAATTCCGCGAGACGCTGGAAGCCCTGGCCGAAGAGGCGGGCGTTTCGCTTGAGGACGACTGGAAGCCGGACCCCAAGGTGCAGCGCGAACAGTCGTTCAAGCGGCAGTGCCTGCGCATGTACGATGTGGCGCGCGAACATTTCCGGCGCAACCTGACCATCCCCGCCGGGCAGGAATGCCGCGACTACATTGCGCGACGCCAGCTTTCGCCGGAGATCGTGAACGGGTTCGAACTCGGCTGGAGCCTGCGCGAATGGTCGGCCCTGGCGGATGCGCTGCGCCGGGGGGGCTTTGCGCAGGCGGACGCCGCGCAGGCGGGCCTGCTTTCGCGCAACGACGCGGGCCGCATGTTCGACCGCTTTCGGGGCCGAATGATCTTTCCCATCAAGAACCTGGCCGGTCAGGTCATCGCGTTTGGCGGGCGCATCATCGCCGACGAGGACCAGGCCAAGTACATCAACAGCAGCGATTCGGCCATCTACAAGAAAGGGGAGCACCTCTACGGGCTGTTCCAGGCGCGCCGGGCCATGACCCAGCACAAGACGGCCATGCTCACCGAAGGGTACATGGACGTGCTGACCCTGCACCAGTACGGCTACAACATGGCCTGCGGGGTGCTGGGCACCGCGCTGACGCCGGAGCAGGTCAAGCGGCTGGGCGGGTTCTGCTCCACGGTGGAACTGCTGTTCGACGGCGACAACCCCGGCCGCAAGGCGGCCATGCGCGCCTGCGAGATGCTGCTGACGCGCGGCATGCGCTGCAAGGTGGTGCTGCTGCCCGACGGAGAGGACATCGACAGCCTGCTGCACGACCAGGGCAGGGACGCCTTCGAGGCGCTGCGCAAGAGCGCGCCCGACGGGCTTGATTTCTGCATCGACACCCTGCGCACGCTCTATTCGCCGGGCGACGCGCTGGAGTGGTCGCGCAACCTGTTGCGGCAGGCCGGGGCTGGGCACGCGGACGGCCAGTTGCTGGCATCGCGTTTTCTGTCGCGCATCGCTTCCGGCCTCGGCATCCGCGAGGAAGCCATCCGCGAAGGGCTTTCGGGCGATTTCTACAAGGGCGCGGCAGCCGCTGCGCCCGGTGCGCGAGAGGCGCGCAACCCCGCCCCTCAACGCCAGGTGGACGCGGTGCACACCAGCGGCGACGCCCCCGCCAAGCGCGACCGGGCGGTGATGTTCTTTCTGGTGCGTTACCCGCACCATTTCGCCCGCCTGCGCGAGGCAGGGGCCGAACTGGTGCTGGCCAGCCCGTGGGCACGGGAGCTGTGGGCCAAGATGGCCCGCCACGGCGCGGAACCGGAACAGCTGCTGCCCAATCTTTCGGAACGCGAAAAGGAATTCTGGATCAGGTGCAGGACGGGCGATGTCCCGCCCCGCGACAAGGAACTCGAGGAATTGCAGGATCTGCTTTCCGGCATCGAATCGGTGACCACACGGGAACTCGGCACATCGAGCATGATGGCCGCCCTTCGCCAGACGGCGACTTCCACCGACCCTGCCGCAGGCATTGAATTGCTCCGGGCCCTTCAGGAAACGTTGGGGAGATCGAATGGGTAACATCAAGGATATTCAGCAGATCAAGTCGCTCATCGCCAAAGGCAAGGTAAGCGGCTTTCTGACCTTCGACGAGGTCAACAAGGCCCTGCCGGCAGAGGTCAACACGCCCGAGCAGATCGAGGAGATCATCGGGATATTCGACCAGCTGGAAATTGCCATTGTCGATACCGAGAAGGACGGCAAGAAGATCTCCGTGTCGCCCGGCGAGTCGGAAGAGGAACCTTCCGGCGAGCCGGGGCTGGATCTCGTGGAGGACGAGGAGTCCGCGGACTACTCGTCGCGTTCCACCGATCCTGTGCGCATGTACCTGCGCGAGATGGGCGCCGTGCCGTTGCTGGACCGCGACGGCGAAGTGCAGATCGCCAAGAAGATCGAACTCGGCGAACAGGACGTGCTGTACGCCCTGGTGGAAGTGCCGGTGGCGGTCGAGGAACTGATCAACGTAGGCGAGGACCTGAAGCAGAACCGCATCAAGCTGAAGGATGTCGTCAAGACCATCGAGGAAGACGACCCCAGCGAAGATGAAATGAACCAGCGTTCGCGGGTCATCCTGCTGCTGGACGAAATCAAGCATACCTACAAGAAGAAGCGCAAGGTCTACGCCAAGCTGGACGACTGCTGCACCCTGGAACGCCGGGTGACAGCCATCCAGAAGGAAATCCTGGGCTTCAAGGAAGACATCGTCAATCGGCTGCGCGACATCAAGCTGGAAAAGACCCTCATCGACCGGATCATCGAGACGGTGGAAGACTACGTGCGGCAGATGCACAACTGCCAGCGCGACCTTTCCGCCTACATCCTGTCCACGGGCAAGACCCAGGTCGAGATCCAGGACATCTTCCGCATGCTGGAAGCGCGCGAGATGAACCCCGTGGCCGCGTCCGCGGCACTGGGCATGACGGTGGAAGAGCTGTTCTCGTTCAAGGAAATGATCATCGGCAAGATCGAGATCCTGAGCCGGTTGCAGGACAAGTGCTGTCACAACGTGACGGACCTCGAGGAAGTGCTGTGGCGCATCAAGCGCGGCAACACCCACGCCATGCGCGCCAAGCAGGAGCTGATTCGCTCCAACCTGCGCCTGGTGGTCAGCATCGCGAAAAAGTACACCAACCGCGGCCTGCAGTTCCTGGATCTGATCCAGGAAGGCAACATCGGCCTGATGAAGGCCGTGGACAAGTTCGAATACCAGCGCGGCTACAAGTTCTCCACGTACGCCACGTGGTGGATACGCCAGGCCATCACCCGCGCCATTGCCGATCAGGCCCGTACCATCCGCATTCCGGTGCACATGATCGAAACCATCAACAAGCTCATCCGCACTTCCCGCTACCTCGTGCAGGAACTGGGGCGCGACCCCACCCCCGAGGAAATCGCCGAGCGCATGGACTACCCCATCGACAAGGTGAAGAAGGTGCTGAAGATCGCCAAGGAACCCATCTCGCTCGAAACGCCCATCGGCGACGAGGAAGATTCCAGTCTCGGCGACTTCATCGAGGACAAGAAGGCCGTGGCCCCGGCGGAAGAGGTGGTCAACACCAAGCTGTCGGAGCAGATCGCCTCCGTCCTGGCCGACCTTACCCCGCGCGAGGAGCAGGTGCTGCGCAAGCGCTTCGGCATCGGCGAAAAGTCGGACCACACGCTTGAGGAAGTGGGCAAGCTGTTCAACGTTACCCGCGAGCGCATCCGGCAGATCGAGGCCAAGGCGCTGCGCAAGCTGCGCCACCCCGTGCGCAGCCAGATGTTGCGTTCCTACTACGAAAGCTAGAATTCGCGCGGCGCCCCATGGCGGCGCAACGCATTAGCTGATAACATCAGGGGCGGCCAGCAGGCCGCCCCTGCCGCGTGCTGGGGGGCGACGGACAGCCGTTGACCGCACGCGGTGGCGCATACGCCCGGTGCAACTCCGTACCGGCAATGCGATGTGTGGACCGAGCCTTGTACCGTTACGAAGAGCGAGACTCCCATGGCTGACACTACCTGTAACTGTTCGCGCCGCCAGTGCACCTTTTCGGGCGGGGATAGACTGTGCGAGATACTGGACCGTGCGGGCGTGCCCCACGACAGCAAGTGGCGCACGCTGATCTTCTACATGCGCGGGCTGGGCGAGTTCAGCACCATGAGCGACGACCAGAAGGCCCGCATCCAGCAACTGCTGGTGGACGTGCTGCACCGCCGCGACTTCAGCGAGCAAAGCTACCATGAGGTGCTGCGGGCCGACCGCGACATTCGCGTGGAGCCCTACGAATGCCGCATGCGCGAAGCCTTGCAGGAAACCGAGCGTCTGGCCCGCGAATTTCGCGCCATGCTGCACCAGCGGCGTGGCGACATGGACAAACTGGAGCAGGAAAGCGTGCGCGCCGTGGAGAGCGGACTGGACCCCACAGAAGTGGTGCGCCTGTTGCGGGCCACCTTCAGCGAGGTGCGCGAGCAGATGGACAATGACGCCATCCGGGTGGGCGAGTTGACTGTCACCGATCCGCTCACCGGCCTTGGCAACCGGCGCGCCTTCGACACGGCGCTGGCGGCGGGCGAGGCGGCCTGGAAGGGTGGCACGGCACTGGCGCTGGTGCTGTTCGACGTGGACCGCTTCAAGCGCATCAATGACCAGCACGGCCACCGCATCGGCGACCAGGTGCTGCGCACCGTGGCCGAGGTGTTGCGCCGCAAGGTGGACGATTGCAACCGCAGCCTGAATGATACGGCTGTGGCGTCTGCGGCGACCGAGGACGCCGGGGAATGCGCCTCTGTGGTGGCGCGCTTCGGCGGCGAGGAATTCGCCCTGGTGCTGACCGGAGAGGGGGCGCAGCGGGCTGGCGAGATTGCCGAGTCGGTGCGGGTCGGTCTGGAGGGCGTCAGCTTTGCCATTCGTGACGGCCAGGGCCATGTGGTGGAGCATGGCGTGCGCGTGACCCTGAGCGCGGGCGTGGCCCACGCCGGGCCGGGCATGGCGGAGCCGTTGACGGACAGCCTGTTCGACCTGGCCGACAAGGCCCTGTACGATGCCAAACGCGAAGGCCGCAACCGGGTGCGGGTGGCTATGGACGGCATCTAGGCGGGGGGCGTTCGTCGCAAGGCCGTCGCATTCGTGCAGCTAGCGCGTATGGTAATGTTCTTTATCCGATTGTTCCAAGGGTGCCGGAAGTCGGCAGCCCGTCTTCCCCGTCTCATGTGATGCCGGGGTGAAGACGCCTCGACCGCAGGGTCGGGGCGTTTTTCGTTGTGGGGAACCGCATCTGCGCCTGCACCGCGCATCTAGCGTCGTGTGCAGGATTGCGGCGGAGCAGGATTGGTGTATTGTCGTATGGTCTGCCGTATTCAACGCAGCGTGCGCGCTGTCGTCCTGCCAGTTACCCGGGAGGTTGCCACCATGTCCGCAAACGCCCGTACTCTCTCTGTGTCCGGTCACGATCGTACCGTTTGTCGCTCGCGCCTGAGCCGCCGGGATTTCCTGCGGCTTTCCGGTGGGGCAGCCCTGGCGCTGGGCATTGCGTCTGGACTGCCGCCATGGTTGGGCCGGGTGCGGGCAGCCACGCCGCACCTGATGTCCGGCGGGCCTTTGCCGCTGCCTGGCCAATCCGGGTTGTTCGGGTTGTTGAGCCCCACGGGGCCGTTCACCCTTGCGGCCATGCCGCAAACCGGTTTGTTGCCCGTCACCGGCGGCCCCATGCTGGCCTACACGGCGGAACATCAGGGGCGCGTCTGTCACAATCCCGTGCTGGTGCTGGACAAGGGGCAGGACTTCGCCGTGCGGATGGTCAACGGCCTGGGATCATTGGGGCCGGCACCCGGCGGAGGCGTCCACGGTTCCCACGGGGATCACGGGGGGGATGCACCCTCCGGTCCGGTCACCATCATTCACTGGCATGGCGTTGATTGCCCGTGGCGACAGGCCGGGCACCCCATGTACGCCGTGGGACCGGGCGAGCACTACGACTACGCATTCCCCATCACCAACCGGGCAGGCACCTACTGGTACCACCCGCACCCGCACGGTGACACCGCGCGGCAGGCCTGTCTGGGGCTGGCCTCCTTCTTCATCGTGCGCGACGACGAGGAGCGCGCCTTCGCCCGTGAACTGGACCTGACCCTTGGGACTACCGATATTCCGCTGGTGTTGCAGGACAAGCGCATCGGGGGGGATGGGGAACTGGTGTATGCGCCCACGCGGGACGAATTGTTCATGGGTTATCTGGGCGATCGGGTTCTGGTGAACGGCGCCCACCTGCCCACGCTGTCGGCGTCCACCCGGCTGTACAGGTTCCGCCTGCTCAACGGCAGCACGGCGCGCATTTTCAACCTGGCATTCACGGGCGGCAGTGGCGCGGGAAAGGCCGGGGCGCGCGTGCCCATGACCTTGATCGCCAATGACGGCGGGTTCCTGCCTGCGCCACGCCGGGTGGAAAGGCTGTTCCTGGCGCCGGGTGAACGGGCGGAGGTGCTGCTGGACCTGCGCGCCATGGAACCTGGCGAACAGGTGTGGCTGCGTAATCTTGCCTTCGATCCCATGCACAACGAGATGGAACACGGAAGTGACGGGGCCGGGCACGGTGCCGCTGGCGCCGCCCACATGGGTGAGGCCGTAGCGGCGGGTGCCACGGATGGGGTGGAGATGTGCCATGACGGCTCCATGCATCATGGCATGAACCGTGCCACCATGCCTGCCGTGACGGCCCCCCCCTTCAGGCCGAGCGCGCAAAGCGGTCAAGGCGGTCAAGGCGGACACGCGGGGCATGGCGGAGCACCGGCGGCCAGCGGCGCGCACGGGCAATCCGATGGCCTGGCCGAGGGTGGCGATTATCCCATCCTGCGGGTATCCGTGGACCGCGCGGAACGCTACGACCGCAACGTGCCCGAAAGGCTGGCCGCACCCGATGAGCCTGTGTCTGCCGTGGATGGGCCGTCCGCCTTCACCCGTGCGCTGCGACTGGAAGCCGACGGCAAGCGGTGGACCATAGCCGGAGAGACCTTTGCCATGGACCGTTTTCCCATTACCGTGCCGGAACGGCGGCGCGAGGCATGGGCCATGGAAAATGCGGTCCGCAGCATGCCGCATCCCATGCACCTGCACGGGTACTTCCTGCGGGTGCGCGAGCGGCGGGGCAGTCCGGCGCAAGTGCGCGCCCAGGCAATGGACGATACGGGCAGGCTGCCCACCGACCTTGGCCTGAAGGACACCGTTCTGGTGTGGCCCGGCGAAACCGTGCTGGCCGACGTGGACTTTGGCAGCCCCGCCTACCCCGGCGAGCAGATATTCCTGTTCCACTGCCACAACCTGGAACACGAGGACCAGGGGATGATGGTCAACGTGCGCCTGCCGTAGGTGCCGGACACGGGGGACGGTCCGCGGCAGGGCATGTCGTGCCTGTCGGCATACTGTCATGTCCGCGCAATGAAAGAATCCCGCCACCCCCATTCAGGGGCGGCGGGATTCGTGTTTCCGAGCAGGGAATCGTACCGCTGGCGCGCTACTTGTTCATCACGTTCAGGAACTCGCGGTTGCTCTTGGTGGCGCGCATCTTGTCCAGCAGGAATTCCATGCTGTCGATGGGTGACATGGGCGCCAGTATCTTGCGCAGGATCCACACGCGGTTGAGCACTTCGTCCGACAGCAGCAGGTCTTCCTTGCGGGTGCCGGTGCGGTTGATGTCGATGGCCGGGAACACCCGCTTTTCGGCAAGGTGGCGTTCCAGATAGATTTCCATGTTGCCGGTGCCCTTGAACTCTTCGAAGATCACTTCGTCCATGCGCGAGCCGGTGTCGATGAGGGCGGTGGCGATGATGGTCAGGCTGCCGCCTTCCTCGATGTTGCGCGCCGCGCCGAAGAAGCGCTTGGGGCGTTGCAGGGCGTTGGCGTCCAGACCGCCGGACAGCACGCGCCCCGAAGAGGGGGTGACGGCGTTGTACGCGCGGCCCAGGCGGGTGATGGAGTCGAGCAGGATGACCACGTCGCGCTTGCGTTCCACCAGGCGCTTGGCCTTTTCCAACACCATTTCGCAGACCTGCACGTGGCGCTGCGGCGGCTCGTCGAAGGTGGAACTGACCACTTCGGCGTTCTTCACCGTGCGTTCCATGTCGGTCACTTCCTCGGGCCGCTCGTCGATGAGCAGCACGATGAGGTACGCATCCGGGTGGTTGGCGTTGATGGAGTTGGCGATGGTCTGGAGCAGGATGGTCTTGCCGGTGCGGGGGGGCGCCACGATCAGGCCGCGCTGGCCTCGGCCCACGGGGGCCATCATGTCGATGACGCGGCTGGAGTAGTTCTTGTCCCCGTTCTCCATGATGAACTGGCGGTCGGGGTAGATGGGCGTCAGGTTGTCGAACAGGACGAGATTCTTGGCGTTCTCCGGCGGCTCGAAGCCGATCTCGGTCACCTTCAGCAGGGCGAAGTAGCGTTCGCCTTCCTTGGGCGGACGGATCTGGCCGGAAACCACGTCACCCTTGCGCAGGTTGAAGCGGCGGATCTGCGACGGCGAAACATAGATGTCGTCAGGGCCGGGCATGTAGCTGCACAGCGGCGAGCGCAGAAAGCCGAACCCGTCTGGCAGTATCTCCAGCACGCCGTCGCCGTAGATGGCGCCGTTCTGCGAGGCGCAGGCCTGCAGCAGGGCGAAGATCAGCTCCTGCTTGCGCATGCCGCTGGCACCTTCGACGCTGTATTGCTCGGCAAGCTCCATGAGCTCGCTCATGCTCTTGATCTTGAGTTCCGAAAGATTCATGGCCGTCTCGGAACCCTGGACGTTCTTCTTTTTCCTCATAGGCGTGGTGGGGACTGCTTTTGGAAGGGTGTGGGGGTGTATGAAAGGATGTAGCTACAGTCGTCCGCACGGCACGAAAGACCGCACAATGGCGATCGAATCGCAAACGTAGACTGTTGTCGGAGTGACGGTATGATGGAAAATCGTTGTGGTGGACGGGCGGGAACACTGTGCCGGGTCCGTAACCGGGTTTTCGTTGCCCGATAAGGAGGGGAGGGGACCCACAAGGGAGGTGTTGCAATGTTCGGTTGCTTCCACCCGCCGTACAAGGGGCTACCTAGCCCATTCGACAGGGGATGGCAAGTGGTCTACTCGCTTTTTTCCCTGGCTTGCAGGACATCCTGGAACATCTCTTCGATTTCGGCGCGCACGTTTTCCTGGGTCCGGTCCAGCACGCAGGCCAATTCCAGGGTAATCAACCCCATGGCCTGTTCCAGCAGGCGGCGTTCACCGAAAGAAAGCTCCTTGTCCCGGCCAATGAGCAGCAATTCGCGCAGTACATAGGCCACGTCCGCCAGGTCGCCGCTTTTCAGCTTTTCAGAGTATTCGCGGTAGCGGCGGTTCCAGTTCTGGCCGGTATAGCCGGTGAAGCCGGAGCGGTCGCGCAGCGATTCAAGGATTTCCGCCCCCAGTTCCGGTGCGCACAGGGAGCGCAGCCCGACATTGGCGGCATTGCGTACGGGCACCATGAGGGTCACGTTGTTGCCCAGGATGCGGACGATGTAAAAGTCCGTGGCAACGCCGCCAACCACTTGTGACTCGACGCGTTCGACCTTGCCGACGCCTTGAGCCGGGTAGACGACGAGTTGATCCTGGGCAAACACTCGGAACTCCATGCGGGGAAAACAAGGTTGAATTCGGCAGGAAAAGACACTCTAACCCAATCCGCAGCAAGAGTCCATCCCGCGGGCTGTCGGCAGCATTGTCCACGACATTGCCGGAGTATTCCCGTCACCGGGTCTCACGGCAGCGTGTGGGCAATGCAAGGGGCGGCAAGGCGCGGGGGGGGGCGTACCGGCAAGAAGCACGTATCGCGCCGTGAATCAGAATATGGGGATTGGCCCGCGTGCCGCCGTCATTTGCACGACAGGCACGGGTTTTCTGCCAAGGCCGCTTCGCCTGGTGCGGGCTGGCGCCCCTGTAGCGTCAGTCGGGCTTGCAGGCGTTGGCGAACTGGGTGGCGGCAGCCGCACCCTGGCTGGCAAAGGTGGTCATGGCCTGCACTGCGGCAGGCAGCAGCGCATCCAGCAGGGTCTGCTCCGGGCCGGAAAGCCTGCCCAGCACCCAATTGGTGGTCTCTCCGCCGTGGGGCGAGCGGCCAATGCCCAGGCGCAGACGGTGGAAGTCCGGCGTACCGAGCTGTTGGGTGATGGATTTCAGTCCGTTGTGCCCGGCATTGCCACCCCCGGTCTTGAACTTCATGCGGCCGAGGGGAATGTCCAACTCGTCGTGCACCACCAGGATGGCACCCGGCTTGATGCGGTAGTACGAGGCAATGGCCAGTACCGCCTCGCCGCTCAGGTTCATGAAGGTCTGCGGTTTGGCCACCAGCCACGGATCGCCGCCGGGGGTGATGCGGCAACGCCACAGGTCGTATTTCTTCTTGCCGCCGGAAAGCTGGTCGCAGCCGCCGTCCGTCTCGCGGGCGGCAGCCTCCATCAGCGCGTCCACGGCCATGAAGCCCAGGTTGTGGCGGGTGCGTTCGTATTCCTTGCCCGGGTTGCCCAGGCCGACGATGAGACCGGCGACGTTCATGCGCACAAAGGGGGTTGGAGTTCTGCGGGGCGGGTAAGGCGGCGGAAGGGGCGCTGTCAGGACACGGCGGCACCAGGGCGTCCGGGTGCAGGCAGGCGCCAGTGGACAGCCTGCCCGGAAGTGCAGCGAGGCAGGCGGGCCGGGTTCCGGAAACGCGGAAACCGGCCCCGCGCGTGGTGCGCGGGGCCGGAGGGAAACCGCGGTCCGAACCTTGGGAAGCCGCGCGTCATGTCGTCATATCCACGTGGGGATGCGCCGCATCAGGATGCGGCGGACGGCGGCGGCGTTCCCGGCCTCAGGCGTTATTCTTCGCCCTTGGGCGAAACAACGGCCACGATGGCGAAGTTGCGGTCGGCAATGGCGCAGACACCTTCGCCCAGGGGCAGGTCGTTCACGCTGATGGTCTTGCCGATTTCGAGGTCGGTCAGATCGATGGTGATCTTGCTGGGCATCTGCAGGGGCTTGGCGGAAAGGTCCAGCGCTTCGCGGTACACTTCCAGCTTGCCGCCAGCCTTCACACCCTTGGAGGTGCCGGTGAATTCGAGGGGCACGCGGATCTTGACGGGCTTTTCCAGGTCCACACCGCGAAAATCGATGTGCGAGAAGCGGTTCTTCACCGGGTGGTACTGGATCTGCCAGAACAGCGCCGGGTAGGTGGACTTGGTGCCGTTGTCATCCAACTCGATGTTGAAGACGGTGGTGCGGCCAACGGCTCCGAACAGCTTTTCGACGGGAAGCGTGTCCATTTCGATCGGCACGTTCAGGCCTTCGGCGTTGTAGAACACGCCGGGAACCAGGGTCTTGGCCCGCAGCTTGCGGTTGGCGCCCTTGCCGAGGCCGTCGCGCTTGCGCACGCTCAGGGTCTTCAATTCGGACATTGCAGTTCTCCTTAAATTCATTCCCGCGTAAGCATCCCGCCCCGCGTCGGAATGTGAATTGCTTATACGAAAAGCACGCTCACCGAGGATTCGGTGTGGATGTTGTGGATGGCCTTTGCAAGAAGGCCCGCCACGGAAAGCACCTTCAGCTTGCTGCAGGCAGCCAGCTTGTCGCCCAGCGGCACCGTGTCGGTGACGATGACCTGCGAGAAGGTGGAATTGCACAGCCGCTCGATGGCCGGGCCGGACAACACGGGATGCGTGGCGCAAGCCATCACTTCCTTGGCGCCGTTTTTCAGCAGCACCTCGCCCGCGGCACACATGGTGCCTGCGGTGTCGATCATGTCGTCCACCACGATGGCGATCTTGTCCCGTACGTCGCCAATGACGTGCATGGCGGAAGCCTGGTTGGGACGGTCGCGGCGCTTGTCGATGATGGCCAGGCCCGCGTTCAGCTTCTTGGCGAACGAGCGGGCGCGTTCCACGCCGCCCGCGTCGGGCGAGACGATGACGATGTCGCCGGCGTACGGGCGCAGGTACTCGAGAATGACCGGCTGCGCGTACAGGTTGTCCACCGGTACATTGAAAAAGCCCTGGATCTGTCCCGCGTGCAGATCCACCGTGACCACGCGGTCGGTACCGGCGGTGGTCAGGAAATCGGCCACCAGCTTGGCGCTGATGGGCGCACGGGGGCTGACCTTGCGGTCCTGGCGGGCGTAGCCGTAGTAGGGCACCACGGCGGTGACGCGACCGGCGCTGGCGCGCTTCAGCGCGTCCAGCATCAGGCACAGTTGCATCAGGTTGTAATTCACGGGCGAGCAGGTGGCCTGAACGACGAACACGTCGTCACCGCGCACGTTGTCGCCTATCTCGATGCGAATCTCGCCGTCGCTGAACGTCTCGCACAGGGCCGGGGTGAGCTGGCACCCCAAGTGGTTGCAGATGGCCTTGGCAAGGGCGGGGTTCGAGGTGCCGGTAAGAATCTTCAGATCACCGTGCATGTTTCGACTTCCGGCTTGTGGTTGCGATGGCAAGCGTCATCGGAAAAAGTGGCTGGGGCGGAAGGACTCGAACCCTCGGATGACGGGACCAAAACCCGTTGCCTTACCAGCTTGGCGACACCCCAGCATGAGGGAAATTTTGTTCGGGACGCAGGGGCTGGCCTGCGTGCGCCTTGCGGCGCGCATCTCACAGTGCGTGCAAAAAGGCCGCGATGTTGTCGTTGCGAAGTGCTTCGGCCACATCACGCGCCGTGCCGTGCTTTCTGAACAGGGCGAACAGGCTTGCGCCGCTCCCGCTCATCAGCGCGGCACAGGCCCCGCGTCGAAGAAGAAATTCCTTGGTCCGGCGCAGGGTTGCATGTGCCTGAAAAACAACTGGTTCAAAGCTGTTGGTCAGCCACGGTCCGCGAGAGAGAGGATTTCTATCTTCTAGACTTTCCGATGTCAAGCGAGGACGCAATGATTTCGCGTGTTGTCCGACCGGTGGGTGGTTGCCGGTCACGGCGTTGCAGCTTGGCGCGTCGACATGGGCGGCATCCCAGGCCCGATAGGCCCACGGTGTGGAAACGCGCACTGGCGGGCAGGCCAGCACCAGATGCATGCCCGCCAGTCCCAGGTCGGTGAACTCGCCGGGGGTGAGCGGGGTGAGCGCATCCCCGATGCCGCTGGCCCGCGCGGGGCCATCCATCAGAAAGAAGGGCACGTCTGCGCCCACACCGGCGGCCAAGGTGCGCAAGGCTTCGGGCGTGGGGGCCGCGCCGGGGGCCTGTTGCGCGCACAACGCAAACAGGTGGCGCAGCAGCACGGCGGCGTCGGC
>NZ_VRYY01000419.1 GCF_015731765.1 Nitratidesulfovibrio oxamicus | reverse complement strand
GCCCCGCTGGCCGCGCCCCCCGCGCCGCCGGTCGAGGCGCCCTGCCGTACGGGCGCCGCCAGGCGCGTGGAAGTGCTGTTTTCGGTGGCGGATACGGGCATCGGCATTCCGCCGGAACATCAGGACGTGGTGTTCGAAAGCTTCGTGCAGGCGGATTCTTCCATCACCCGCCAGTACGGCGGCACGGGGCTGGGGCTGTCCATCTGCCGGGCCCTGGTGGAGATGCTGGGCGGCATCATCTGGCTGGAAAGCGCCCCCGGCAGGGGCACTACCGTGTACTTCACCCTGCCCATGCAGCCCGCCGCTGAAGGCGCCCGCGGTGCGGAGCCCCGGAAGGCGCGGACGTCCGATGCCCCGGTTGCGCCGGTCGGCCCGGTTGATCCTGTCGCGCCAGTCACTCCAGTCTCTCCTGCAACATCTGCCGCACCGGTCACACCTGCCGCGTTGATCGCCCCGGTTGATCCCGTCGGGCCGGGTGGCGTGGTCGCCTCCGTCGCCGCAGGGCAGGGCGAGGTTGCGGCCACGCCAGACCTGCCGGATGCGCAGTCCGGCGACGAGGAGCCGGGGCCGCTGCGTCCGCTGTCCATCCTGCTGGTGGAGGACAGCCCCAGCAACAGGCTGCTCTTTTCGCTGTACCTGCGCGGGCGTCCCTGCGCCATCACCGAGGTCCACAACGGCGAGGAAGGCGTGGCCGCCTTCGCTGGCGGGCGATTCGACCTGGTGTTCATGGACATCGAGATGCCGGTGATGGACGGGTATCGGGCCACGCGGGCCATCCGTGCCCTGGAGCGCGAGCAGGGCCTGCCGCCCACGCCGATAATAGCCCTGACGGCGCATGTGGTGGGCGAATTCCGTGACGATTGCGCGGCGGCGGGCTGCACCGGTTTTCTGGCCAAGCCCTTTTCGCGCGGGGAACTGCTGCGCTGCATGGTCCGCCACTGCGGGGGCGATGAGCAGGCGGGCCCTGCCTGGCCCTGCAGGAACACTCTTGCTGGCGATGGCGACCTGTCCGGCGCGAGCGACAGTGCTGGCGGGGGTGAACCCCAGGCGGGGCGGTTCGCCCGGTCGGAGTAATCGGATCGGGCGAGGGGTGTTGGCGGGCGGGCCGGATGCCGGTCCTGCCCGGGACTCTTGGGGTTGCGGGCTGAAAGGCGTCGGATTGGGGGGGCGGACGGTTCGCCCTTCCCGACGAGAGGCGCGAGGGATCAGCGCAGCCCGGCCACGGCCAGCACCACTTGCGCCGCCATGCGCCCTCCGCCCCGGCGGGGGGCCATCCATTCCTCGAAGCGGTGGCGCACCACCTCGCGTCGCAGGGGGCTGCGCAGCTGTTGCAGCAGGGCCTCCGCCAGTGTGTCGCCGTCGGCCACCTCGGCCAGCAGACCGGCCTCGGCCAGTCCGTCACCCACCCACGCGAAATTCTCGCGCGATGGCCCCACGCAGGGCACCACCCCGTGCGTCAGCGGTTCCAGAAAGTTCTGGCCGCCCAACCGGGCCAGCGAGCCGCCCACGAACACGGCGGCGGCGCTGGCGTACAGTGCGGCCAACTCGCCGAACACGTCCCAGATCAGCACCGTGCCGCGGGCGGAAGCGTCGCCGGATGGCGCGGCGGTGCGCCGCGAGCGCAGTTCCCACGGCAGCCCGGCCTGTTCCAGCGCGTTCACCCACGCGGGCACGCGGTGCATGTGGCGGGGAGCCACGGCGATGTCCACATCGGGACGCTCCTGCACGATTCTCTGGATGACCGGCAGCAGGGCGGCTTCCTCTTCCTCGCGCACCGAGCCCAGCACCGCCAGAGGGACTCCATCCCGCAGTACCGTGCCCGCAAGGCCGGGCGCACCGGACACGTCGTGTGCGCCGGGCACGCCGGCTTCGTCCGGTCTTTCGGGTTGGGGCAAGGCCCGGTCGAACTTGATGTTGGGCATGACCGAGGTGCGGTGGTGCCCGAACAGCAGGCCGAAGCGCTGGGCATCGTCGGGCGAGATGGCGGCGATGCGCTCCGGGGCCAGCCCGTGCCAGAAGTCGGGGGTGAGCAGGTATCCGCCCAGGGTGCGCGGGGTCATGCGCCCGTTGACCACGGCCACGGGGACGCCCCGCGCCGCGCAGGCGGACAGCAGGCCGGGCCACAGTTCCGTTTCCAGCAGGGCCACGGCGC
>NZ_VRYY01000418.1 GCF_015731765.1 Nitratidesulfovibrio oxamicus | reverse complement strand
CAGTTGCGAGGCCGCCGCCTGGCCCGCCATCCGCGCGGCCATTCTTGCGGATGCCCCGCAACACGCCGCGCCTGCCTTCCTGCCCGCCGAACCGGAACTGCCGGCGCGGGTCTTCGGCTTCGGCCTGGTGGGCGACCTGCCCGAGCCCCTTGAATTTCCGGCCTTCGTCCGGCGCCTGCACGACCTTGCCGGGCGCGCCCACTGCCACGTCAGCGGCCCCGCCCCCGCCGTGGTGCGGCGGGTGGGCTACTGCACCGGCTCCGGCAGTTCGCTGGCCGATGCCGCCTTTGCCCGTGGCGCCGACGTGTTCGTCACCGGCGACGTGAAGTACCACACCGCGCTGGAAGCCCGAGGCTGCCTGCTCGACGTGGGGCACTTTGCCCTTGAAGAGGAAATGATGCGCCGCTTCGCCAACGGGCTGCGCACCGCGCTGCCCGGCCTGCCCGTGCATTTCCTGCCATCCAGCGATCCACTGCGGCTGCACCTGCCCGTCCCCCCCACGGGCACGGACGGCGGCCGCGTTCCGGAACATCCGGCCTAACCCGCATTTCAGGAGGATATGACGTTGAGCCTGTATCTCAAGCAGATCGAACAGCTTGTCGCCCTGCAGAAGGTGGACGACCACATCTACGGCATCAAGGCGGAACTGAAGAACGCGCCGCAGGAAGTGGAAGGGCTGCAGCAGCGCTTCGACGCCCTCGAGGAACAGCGCAACCGCCTCCTCGACAAGCTCACCCACCTCAAGGACCAGGAAAAGCGCCTCGGCACCGAGATCGAGGACGATTCCCTGCGCATCAAGAAGAGCAAGTCCAAGCTCATGCTCGTGGGTAACACCAAGGAATACCACGCCATGATGCGAGAAATGGACAACATGGAAAAAATGAACCGCTCGCGCGAGGAAGAAAAGCTGGCCCTGGCCGAAGAGTTGCAGCGCCAGACCGAATCCATGGCGGAGATGGACGAGCGCTACACCACCCTCAAGGCCGACCTGGAAACCAAGAAGGCCAGCCTTGAAGCACGCCTGGCCGAAGCCGGTGCGGGCCTTTCCGACCTGGAATCGCAGCGCAACGCCGCAGGAAGGGAAGTGCCCGCGCCCGTGCTGAGCCGCTACGAATTCATCCGCCAGCGGCTGGAAAACCCGGTCATCGTGCCCGTGGACAAGGGCGTGTGCTCCGGCTGCCATATCTCCATCCCGCCGCAGAGCTACATCGAACTGCAGAAGGGCACCCAGATCCTCAGCTGCCCCAACTGCCAGCGCCTCATCTACTGGAGCGAACACTTCTGCGTGGAAACCCCGGCCTCCGAATAGGTCGGACCACCGCGCATCCATTTTCGGGAGCCGGACGGGCTGTCGCCGCGGGCCGCAAGGCCCGGGGAGGAAAGTCCGGGCTCCGCAGGGCAGGACGCTGGGTAACCCCCAGGACGAGCGATCGTCGGACAGGGCCACAGAAAGCAGACCGCCCGGCAGGTTCGCCTGCCGGGTAAGGGTGAAACGGTGGGGTAAGAGCCCACCAGCTGGCGCGGTGACGCACCAGGCTCGGTAACCCCCGTCCGGAGCAAGACCAAATAGGGAAGCGCACGAGGCCTGCCCGGCCCATGCTTCCGGGTCGGTTGCTTGAGGGCGTCGGTAACGGCGCTCCTAGAGGAATGACAGCCACCCGCAAGGGTACAGAACCCGGCTTACAGTCCGACTCCCGAATCTTGCTTTTGATCGGGGAGGGGACCCTTTGCAAAGGGTCCCCTCCCCGAACCCCTCCCCCCAAGCTTTTCCATTGGGGGGTTGTTTTTACCGTAAACATAACGGGCGCAGGGCAAGGCGCATACTGCCAATCGAGTACCCTACCCTGATTGAAAAGTACGTGTGGTGAGGGTACGAATCAGGGGGCTTTGCGGCAGCTGTTAGCCGAGCGCGAAGCGTGAGGCTTACAGATGGCGACCGCAAAGCGCAAAGCCCCCTTCCCCCCGTATCTTTCCCTCCCAAATCTTCTTGATCTTCAAAGGACCGTACATGCACGCATGGGCCATTGTTCTCGCGGCGGGCAGCGGCACCCGGCTGGCTGCGGCCGGGCTGTCCACGGCCAAGCAGTTCATCCCGCACCGGGGGGCGCCGTTGTACTGGCGTTCGGCGCGCACGTTCGCGACGGTGGCGCGGGTGCGCGGGCTGGTCTTC
>NZ_VRYY01000417.1 GCF_015731765.1 Nitratidesulfovibrio oxamicus | reverse complement strand
GCTGGCCCTGCGGCCCGAAGGGCTGGTCGCCACCCCAGATTCGGACGGCCCCGCCGTGGTCGCGCGGGCCGTGTTCACCGGGCAGGTCACCCGGCTGACCCTGGCCCCGACGCGCGGAGGGGCTGATCCCCGCCCCGGCCTGCCGGGACTGGTGGTGCACACCCTGCGCACGGACATGCCGGAGGGGACGCGGGTGCGCGTGGAACTGGCCTGACATGTCCGGTCCAGTGGTGACCGGTTCGGGCGTGTCTCGCCAAAACGCGACTGGCCCGAACAACTCCGGCCCGAACAACCCCGGCCCGGACAGCTCCGGCCCGGACAACCCCGGCGCAAACGTGCCCGTTCCCGACGTCCCGGGCCTGTCGCATCGCCTCTTTCCGGCCACTGTTGTCCTGCGGCCATGCCCGGTGCGGCGGCGCCGTGCCCATTGTCCCGGTCGGGGCGCCGTTCCTTGCCGTCTTTTTACGCAACGCAACGGACCGGTGGGCACGGCAGGCGTTCCGCATATCGTGCGGCGCAGCTCCGGCTGCCCGGTGCGCCTTGGTCCCGCGCTACATTTCCGTCGCATTGCCGGAATC
The DNA here is from genome assembly GCF_015731765.1 of Nitratidesulfovibrio oxamicus. Lineage (GTDB taxonomy): Bacteria > Desulfobacterota > Desulfovibrionia > Desulfovibrionales > Desulfovibrionaceae > Cupidesulfovibrio > Cupidesulfovibrio oxamicus. The sequence continues at coordinate 1,636 of NZ_VRYY01000417.1, read as the reverse complement.
GTTGCAATGGGCTATGGCCCATGCATGATGGCCTGTCCTGTGGACGAAACACCGCCCGTGACACGTACCGGAACCAGCCCCGCCGCTGGCGCCGCGTCTGCTTGCGCGCCCGGCGCCGGTGCGCGCCGCCGCGTGGTGTCGCTGGTGGTGCCCGTGCTGAACGAGGAGGACGCCGTCCCCCTTTTCCTGTCCACGGTGCGGCCCATGGTGGACCGCGAGCCGTACGACTTCGAATTCGTGTTCGTGAACGACGGCAGCAGTGACCGCACCGTGGACGTGCTGCTGGCCGAACACGCCCGCGACCCCCGCGTGAAGCTGGTGGACCTTTCGCGCAACTTCGGCAAGGAACTGGCCCTGGCGGCGGGGTTGCAGGCCGCCCGCGGCGATGCCGTGGTGCCCATGGACGTGGACCTGCAAGACCCGCCGGGGGTGCTACCCGACTTCCTGCGCGCCTGGGAGCAGGGGGCCGAAGTGGTGGTGGGCGTGCGCCGCGCCCGCAGCAGCGACACCGTGAGCAAGCGGGTCAGCGCGCGGTTGTTCTACCGGCTGTTCAACCGGGTGAGCGGCAACCCCATCGTGCCCGATGCGGGCGACTACCGGCTGCTTTCGCGCCCGGCGGTGAACGCCCTGAACGCGCTGCCCGAGCGGGTGCGCTTCACCAAGGGGCTGTACGCCTGGGTGGGCTTCCGGCAGGTGCCCGTGCACTTCGACCGCGCTCCGCGCGCGGCGGGTACGGGCAAGTGGAAACCGTGGAAGCTGTGGAATTTCGCCATCGACGGCCTTACCGGGTTCAGCACGCTGCCCCTGCGGGTGTGGAGCTACCTGGGCATGATGGTGGCCCTTGCCGGGTTCGTCTACGCGGCGGTCATCGCCGGGCGCACCCTGCTGTTCGGCGCGCAGGTGCCCGGCTATGCCTCGTTCATGGTTACCCTGCTGACCCTGGGCGGGCTGGTCATGGTCTCGCTGGGGATCATGGGCGAGTATCTGGGCCGGGTGTACGAAGAGGTCAAGCGCCGCCCGCAGTACGTGGTGCGGCGTCGGGTTGGCTTCGAGAACCCGGAATGCGCCCCCGCAGGGTGCTGCCCCACCTGCGGTGCGCCGCTGTCGCACCATCCGCACGCGGACCCGGACCTGACCGACACCACGCCGCACGGCGCTTCCGGCCCGCATCACGCCTGATGCCACGCGCCCCCATGGAACACGACGCCCTTCCCGAACCATCCGCCCCGGCCCGGGCTCCGGACGCGGGCCCCTCCTGTCCGGCCCCGGAAACCGCCGCCACCCGGCAGGCCTTCCTGTACCTGCAGGCATCCGTTGTCGGCACGCTGGCCAATTTCGTGTCGCGTTTTGCGTGGTCGGAACTGGTGGGCTTCGAGGCGGGCGTGCTGCTGGCCACCTACACCGGGATGGTCATCGTGTTCCTGCTGTCGTACCGCCGGGCCTTCGGTGTGCGGCGGCCCGATGCGGCCATGTGCCTGCGTTTCGCGCTGGTCGCCCATGTGGGCATGGCCGTGGTGTGGGTGGTGTCCGTGGCCGCGTTGCGGGTGGCGGAGTCGCTGGTTGTGTTGCTGCCGGGGTGGCCCGTGCCCCCGGATGTCGGCACGGGCATGGGCGGGGCGGCTGGCGGCATGGGGGC